>JALHTP010000132.1 GCA_022865725.1 Methyloceanibacter sp.
ATCCTTCGCAAGAAGGACATGCCGGACAATCTGTGGGTGAAGTGTCCCGAGACGGGGCAGATGATCTATTACAAGGACCTCGAAGCCAACCAGTTCGTCGTCCCCGGCTCCAATTATCACATGCGCATGTCGGGCGTGGCCCGGCTCAAATCCGTGTTCGACGGCGGCGAGTACGAGAACTTGGCGCTGCCCGAGGTGCCCGTCGATCCGCTCAAGTTCCGCGACGAGCGCCGCTACACCGACAGGCTGAAAGACGCCCGCAGCAAGACCGGCATGACCGATGCCGTGGTTGCCGGTGCGGGCCGCCTCGAAGGCCAGAGGATCGTGGCCGCGGCGCAGGATTTCGATTTCCTCGGCGGCTCGCTCGGCACGGCCGCGGGCGAAGCGGTGATCGCCGCCATGCGCGCGGCGGTCAAGCGCGCGACGCCGTTCATTTTATTCGCAGCCTCCGGCGGCGCGCGCATGCAAGAGGGCATCCTCTCGCTGATGCAGATGCCGCGCACCACCGTCGCGGTGCAGGAGCTGCGCGAGGCGCGGCTTCCTTACATCGTGGTGCTGACCCACCCCACCACCGGCGGCGTGACGGCGTCCTACGCCATGCTCGGCGACATTCACATCGCCGAGCCCGGCGCGCTGATCGGCTTCGCCGGTCCGCGGGTGATCGAGCAGACTATCCGCGAGCAGCTCCCGAACGGTTTCCAGCGCGCCGAATACCTCCACGAGCATGGCATGGTCGACATGGTGGTGCATCGCCACAATCTGCGCGCCACGCTCGTGCGCATCTGTCAGCTCTTGACCCATCGGAGGCCGGGGTCCGAGGTCGCGCTCTCCGCGCCCGTCGACGGCAAGCTGGCGCGCATGGGCGCGCCCTCGACCATCATGCTCTCTGGCAACGGTCTCGACACCGCGCTTACCGAGGACGACGGCGAGGACTTGACGAGCGGGGCCGGCAATGGCGCTAATCCTAACCCGCCGCAAAGCGTCTAAGGGCTCCAGCGATTGACCACGTTACCCCACAGCGCGGGGCGCGCAGAGGCCCGCTCGCGGCTCGCATCGAGCGAGACGTTGCTGGAGCGGCTGAAAAAGCTGCACCCGCAGTCGATCGACCTGTCGCTCGGGCGTATCGAGCGCCTCCTTGCCGCTCTCGGCCACCCCGAGGCGAAGCTTCCTCCGGTGGTGCATGTCGCCGGCACCAACGGCAAGGGCTCCTTCCACGCCTTCACCCGCGCCATCGCCGAAGCTTTGGGCAAAGGCGTGCATGTCTATACCTCGCCGCATCTCGTCAATTTTCATGAGCGCATCGTCCTTGCCGGACCGCACGGCTCGGGCCCGATCGCCGAGGACATGCTGGTGGATTGCCTCGCCCGCGCCGAGGCCGCCAATGCGGGCGAGCTCATCACCCTGTTCGAGATCACGACCGCGGCGGCCTTCCTCGCCTTCTCCGAGACCCCTGCCGATCTCCTGCTGCTGGAGACGGGGTTGGGCGGAAGGCTCGATGCGACCAATGTCGTCAGTAAGCCGCTGCTGACCTCGATCACGCCGATCTCCATCGACCATGTGTCATTCCTCGGCGATACTTTGACGGCGATCGCCGGCGAGAAGGCGGGCATTCTGAAACCCGGCGTCCCCTGCGTGGTCGGCAGGCAGGTGCAGGAGGCCTTTCAGGTGATCGAGCGGCGAGCCGAGCAGGTTGGCGCGCCGCTTCACGTCGCCGGCCGCGACTTCGACATGTACGAGCAGCACGGGCGGCTGGTCTTCCAGACCTCGACCCGCCTCATCGATCTTCCTTTGCCGCGGCTCAACGGCCGCCATCAGATCGACAATGCCGGCACGGCGATCGCGGCCGCGAGCCTTCTGTTCGGCGACGCGCTCACCACGCGCGCGCTGGAGCATGGCCTGACCCACGCCGAATGGCCGGCAAGGCTTGAGCGCCTCGCGGTCGGCGGGTTGCACGCTTATGTGGCCGACGGCACCGAGATCTGGCTTGACGGCGGGCACAACGCCGCCGGCGGCCAAGTCACCGC
>JALHTP010000133.1 GCA_022865725.1 Methyloceanibacter sp.
CGAAGTCGCCAAGCCGCAAGACGCAGAGCCGACCACCGGCGCGACCAAGGCGGCGCCCTGACCACGCCTTGCTCCGCAAACATCTTGCGGAATGAATGTCTTGCCCCATCGCTTGCGCGCAGTCGCCCGCAGACCTCACTCACTTTCCGCGCACGCTGTGTTGCATGCGCCGCAGGTCAAGCCTCAACGCTCTGCCGCGGTGCAAAAAGAAAATGCGGGTAAGACTGAACTCTCGTTTGCTTCGACTGTCGTCTTCATGTCATCTTTATCGGCGGAGAGAGTCCCTTGAGTACGATCCAAGCGGACATCCCTCTTACACAGGATGCACACCAAAGAGGGCGATGCCGCCTTGCCGAGCCGGTTGTTAGGCTCAAGCGTCGAGGTTGGCAGCGACGAAGCCAAGCACTGCCGGAGCGGGGCCGGCAGTGCACTTTGGTTTTCCCAAGCGCGAAGTCTCAGTGCGCCCAAACTCAGAACGGCCGATAGAGCCCGAGCGCGACATAGAAGCTTGGGTCGTCTTCGAGATAATTGCCGGTGTAGCCGTTCGATAGCGTGACCTCCATATCGCAGAAATTCACCCGCGCGAAACCGCCGCCGCCTTCGAGCCCAAGCGACAATCGCGGCCCCAAGCGATAACCTAGCCGCACAAGCGACCAATATTCCTGGAAGGCGGTGCCGTAGGCCGCGTCGGCGGAGAGGAAGGTCCTCGTCGACAGGTCGAGCCAGCTTTCGGCTTGCAGCCGCAGCCCGAGTTCGCTGCCTTGCACCGAATTGTTCGGGTCGTGCGGGACGATATGCTGGTCCTCGGCCTCGATTCCCGCGAAGAGCTTGAGGATGAGACGCCCGGGCCGGTACTCGTAGCCGATCAGCGCCGCGGCGAAAGCATCCTGACCGTCGAAGGTAGTCGGCACATCGCTGCCATCGAGGGGAAGCGAGCCTTGGTAATGATAGCGGCCGAAGGCTCCGACGGCGCGCAGGCGGAAGCCCTGGTCCTGGTATCCAGCCTTGCCGAACGCATAGCCTGCGCCCACATAGCCGCTAGCGTAGTTGTCGCTCACTTCGAAGCCGGTGAAGTACTCGGTGAGGGGTGCATCAGGCGCTGCGGACGCCGCCGAAGCGGACAGGCAGAGGCCAAGGAACACGAGTTCCCCTACTCCGCTTACGCGAAGCCAAGACCTGAAGCCTCTTTCGATAGTTTCCCGCAAGGCGAGCACTCACCCGCCGCATCGCGTCAACTATGCTGCATCTTTTGCGCGAGGCCTAAACAAGGTTTAGCAACCGCATGAGGTGCAACCCCATACAGTTCAATTGCAGGTGGCAATTTGCAGCTTGAGGCCGAGAAACCCGTGTTTTGTTCACCACAACGCAGCAAGAAATGAAACCCGAGCGCTTCGACAGCTGGCTCACGGTCGATCGCAAGGGCCTCTATTGCCGGCCCGGCGGCTTCCATATCGACCCCTATGGCGGGGCGAAGCGCGCGGTCGTCACGCATGGGCATTCCGACCATGCAAGGCCCGGCCATGAGCATGTGCTCGCGACGCGAGAGACGCTCGCCGTCATGACCACGCGGCTCGGGTCAGCGGCCGGGCGCAGCACTCAGGCGTTAGCCTATGGCGAGACGATCGGCATCGGCGATGTGGCGGTGACGCTTTTCCCGGCCGGCCATGTGCTCGGCAGCGCGCAAGTTCTGATCGAGTGGAAGGGCGCCCGCGTCGTCGTCTCGGGCGATTATAAGCGGGCGGCCGATCCTACCTGTGCCCCTTTCGAGGTCGTTCCCTGCCATCTCTTCATCACCGAGGCGACCTTCGCGCTGCCGGTGTTCCAGCACGGGGACGCAAGCGAGGAGGTGGCGAAGCTGATCAGGTCGCGCACCCAGTTCCCGGAGCGCGCGCATGTGGTCGGCGCGTCTATGGGCTCGGCAAATGCCAGCGGGTGATCGCGCTGTTGCGCGAGGCGGGTTATGAGCGGCCTATTTACCTGCACGGCGCGCTCACCGATTGCTGCGCGCTTTATGAATCCTTCGGCGTGCGGCTTGGCGTGTTGAAATCCGCAACCGGCGCGAAGCGCGAGGAGCTCAAGGGCGAGATCGTGCTGGCGCCGCCTTCGGCCATCGCCGACCGCTGGTCGCGCCGGCTGCCTGACCCGGTGACGGCCTTCGCCTCGGGATGGATGCGGGTCCGCGCGCGGGCGCGCCAGCAAGGCGTCGAGCTTCCGCTGGTGATCTCCGATCATGCCGATTGGCGCGAGCTGACGCAGACGATCGCGGAGACGGGCGCCGAGGAAATCTGGGTCACCCATGGGCGCGAGGACGCGCTCCTGCATTACATTCAAACCAAGGGCCGAAAGGGGCGCGCGCTCGCGCTTGTCGGCCGCGAGGACGAGGACCAGTGAAGGAATTCGCCGAGCTTCTCGACCGGCTGGCTTATACGCCGTCGCGGAACGACAAGCTCCGGCTGCTTGCCGATTATTTCGCTTCCACGCCCGATCCCGATCGCGGCTTGGCGCTCGCGGCGCTGACCGACGGTCTGTTCTTCAGGCTGCCGCTCCGGCGCATCCTGACCGAGATGCTTGCATCCCGCGTCGATCCCGTACTGTTCGACCTCTCGCGCGACTATGTGGGCGACACCGCAGAGACCATCGCGCTGATCTGGCCGGGGGGCAGTCAAGGCACCAAGCCGCCGCGTCTCGCCGCGATCGTCGAGGCGTTGCAGCGGGCCGCCCCTGCCGAGGTCCCTGCCCTTCTCGCCGGCTGGCTCGATACGCTCGACGCCACCGGGCGCTGGGCGCTGCTGAAGCTGATGACCGGGGCGCTCAGAGTCGGCGTCTCGGCGCGCCTTGCCAAGACGGCGCTCGCCGAGTGGTCGGGCGTCGAGCTCGCCGACATCGAGGAGGTCTGGCACGGACTTCGTTCACCTTATCTGGAGCTGTTCGCCCGGCTTTCGGGGTCGAGCCCCCGTCCCGATGTGGACTCGCGGGCGATCTTCAGGCCGCTGATGCTGTCGCATCAGATCGAGGACAAGGAGCTGAGCCTAATCGAGGCGAAGGACTTCGCCGCCGAATGGAAATGGGACGGCATCCGCGTGCAGGCTGCCCATCAAGGCGGCGAGAAGCGGCTCTTCTCACGCACCGGCGACGACATCTCGGGCGCCTTTCCCGATGTGGTGGAGGCGATCCCTGAAGGCATGGTGCTCGACGGCGAGTTGCTGGTGATGCGTGAAAGCGAGGTCGCCCCGTTCAACGATCTCCAGCAGCGGCTTAATCGCAAGACAGTGACCGCCAATATGCTCAAATCGCATCCGGCGCATATCCGCCTCTACGACATATTGTTCGAGGCAGGCGAGGATCTGCGCGCGCTCCCCTTCACTACGCGCCGTGCGCGGCTCGAGGCCTGGCACAAGACGCATGGCCCGCGCCGTACCGACATCTCCGCGATCATCGACTTCGCCTCGATCAAGGAGCTGGAGACGCTCTGGGCCGGCGCGCGCGCGACCGGCATCGAAGGGTTGACGCTGAAGCGCCGGATGAGCCCCTATATCGCCGGCCGGCCGAAGGGCCATTGGTATAAATGGAAGCGGGCGCCGCTGACCATCGACGCCGTGCTGATGTATGCGCAACGCGGCAGCGGCAAGCGCTCGTCCTATTATTCGGACTATACGTTCGGCGCCTGGCGCGAGGGAGAGAGCGGCGGGCCCGAGCTCGTGCCGGTGGGCAAGTCCTATTTCGGCTTCACCGACGAGGAGCTGAAGGAACTCGACGCTTTCGTGCGCAATCATACGGTGGACAGCTTCGGTCCCGTCCGTCAGGTCGAGCACAAGCTCGTCTTCGAGGTGGCGTTCGATTCGGTGCACCGCTCGAGCCGGCACAAATCCGGCGTCGCCATGCGTTTCCCCCGCATCCACCGCATCCGCTGGGACAAGCCCGCGCAAGAAGCGGATCGGCTGGAGACGCTTGCCGCCATGATCGTGGAATAGCTTTCAGCTCTTCCTGGAGACCGCGCATGAATGACCGCCCATTTTAGGTCACAGATTAGCGTTGGAATAATGGAGCGGGGGCCCATGCTAACGGATTAGTTGGGTGCAGATCGGCTCAGCCGTCCCTAAATATTAGAGAGTGCCGCAGAAATTCGCGAGGCTTGCATGCTCACCCGAAGCTTGACCCTGCTGACCCTTGCCGTCTTGTCCCTCGCCTTCGCTCCGGGGCAGGCGCAGGCTCAGGACGCCCAGATTTGCTTCGATGCGGCCGACAAGGTGACCGACGGCAACGCGCTCGAGGAAAAGGAGAGACAGGCGGCGCACGAGGCCTGCCAGCGTGCGCTCGCAACCACCTCCAGCGTGGTGCAGAAATACCAGTTGCAGGAATCCGATTTCGATATCACCGGCACCCGCCCCAAGAATTGAAGCCGAGAAAGCCGGAGCGGCGGGCTTAGCGCTTAATTCAGGCCAGATGCCGCATCGTCTCTGGAGCTGACGCGTTCCGACTCTAACAGGCGACCGGCATCTCCATGTCAGCGTAAGCACCATTGGCGCTGGCCTTTAGCCCCTCGCGGTCCACCACGAAAATCTGACCGCGCGAGAGGCGGATCACCGCTTTGCGCTCAAGGGCGTTCAGGGCGACCGTGACGCCAGCACGCCGCACGCCAAGCATGAGCGCCAGGAACTCGTGCGTGAGCGGTATGTTATCGTCGTCCATGCGGTCATGTGCCATGAGAAGCCATCGTGCCAGACGTTCTTCGACGCTGGCTGTGCCATTTGACAGCGCAGTGCTTGCGATCTGATTCATGAAAGCATGGGCGAAATTGAGAAGAACGCCGTGCAGCGACCGGCTTTCCTGCATCGCCATCCGTAGCCTGTCGGAAGAAATGCGCCTGCCCTCTCCGCCGACCTGCATGAAATTCTCATTGGGCGAACGGTCGTTGCCTAGAACGACGGCGAGGCCGGTCATGCCGTCAAACCCGATGAGTCCGACTTCAATTCGCCTCCGATGATTTCCGTTGCCGGCAACAACCGAAGCAAGACCGCTTTCGATGAAATAGTTGTGCGTGATGGGCTCGTCGGCGGTTTCGAGGACCTGCCGGAGCTCCGGCGAGACAGGATCGAGGTCCGGCTGCAGCAAAGCGAAATCGGCGGACGACAATGCCGCGAGAAGCCGATTTCGGCCTGGAAATGGAGAGATCTCGGTCACGGCGCTTGATCCTGGGGGACAAGAGCGCGATCACCTCTCCTAGCCGCCTGCGTCCGGGTTTTAGCAGGCGATGCCAAAACGCTAGGCCTGTTTCGGCAGGAAACCTAATCAATTTGGATGAACCGCAAACTTTGTCCGGGTGCGTATTCCGGCCGAGTCGGCATGAAGGTCAGGTGGTAACGGACGCTTTGGCTGAACGAAGGCAGGCCCCCGGCTGAGGCTTACGACAGCCGCGCCCCGGTCGGCTGCACGACGATCGAGCCCTTGTCGCCTTGCACGATCTCCTCGTCGGCAAGCCTGAAGTTCTCCATGCGCACCGTGAGATAGCGGTCGAAATAGTCCTTCAGCGGCTTCTCGATCGATTTGTCGTAGTCGGGCCGCACCACATGGGTCGCGCCCTGCACCACCTTCACCACCTTGCCGTTCTTGACGACCAGCTCGCCGCCCTTGAACACATATTCCGGTGTCGCGAACATCGCCTCGCGGTCGGGATCGTCGCGATAGACGGTGATGTCGCCCGAGGCGCCCACGCCGAGATGTCCGCGGTCCTGGAGGCCCAGGCTCCGCGCCGGCCCCGCGCGGGTCAGGGTCGCGATCTCGTCGAGCGTGTATTCGCGGGTGAGCGATTTGAGCAGGCTGCTCTGCGCCTGCGCGTCCGGATTGATCTTCTGCAACATGTCGTCGCGGAAGCTCTTGTCCATGAGCAGCCGGATGAGATGCGGATAGCAATGGAACGGCGCGCCGTTCGGATGGTCGGTGGTGAGGAAGATGCGCCAGGGATCGTCGAACAGCAGGAAGGTCTCCAGCCCGATCACCCATTGCATGGCGTTGACGAAGCTCTTGTCGCGATAGCGCATCGGCACCACGCCGCAGCCGGCGTCGCATTCGATGTCCATGATTACCGGCTTCTTGGGATGCCCGCTCTTGGAGATGGCGTATTGGCGCATGCTGTCGCCGGACGCCGTGCAGGTCTGGCCGAACAGGACCTGGCCGACGTCGATCGAGACATTCGGGGTCTTGCTGACGAGCTCGGTGAGGCGGGCCGCGCCAGATGAGAAATGCTTGTCCCCTTCGGTGCCGTAGCTCAGGAACTGCGTGTGCGTCATATGCAGGCGCAGGCCTTCGGACGCGCGGATGGTATCGAGCGTCGTCTCGATATTGCCGGGAATGCCGAGATTGCAGCCGTGAATGTGCAGCGGATGGGTGACGCCCAGCTCCTGCACGGCGCGGGCGAGCGTCTGGATGATCTGCCGCGGCGTCACGTGGTAATAGACGTGCTCCTCGTCGAGATTGAGCCGGCGCTGATTGAACTTGAAGGCGCTGATGCCGCCCGGGTTGACGACCTTCACGGCGATGGCTTGCGCGGCGTGCATGGTCCAGGCGACGTAATCCTTGATGGCCTTGAAATCCTTCTTCCCCGCGAGCTGGCGCAGGAAGTAGTCGTCCGAGCCGAGCATGACGAAGGCGCCTTTATCGACCATGGGCGTGTCGCCCATCTCCATATGCGCCTGGCGGGCATTGGCGGGCAGCATGGCCGGCTCGAAGCAGGCGGTGTAGCCCATCTCGGCGTAGCGGTAACCGGTGACGTGGGTCGAGGGGACCGCGCGGCCGGAGCCGGCGCGGGTGAGCGAGGTGCGGGTTACGGGATCGCCCTGATGATCCTCGGGCAGCAGCATGCGGGCGATGGTCATCTTGCCGCCGCCGATATGGGTGTGCGGATCGATGGCGCCGGCCATGACCACCCGGCCTTTCACATCGTAGGTCGCGTCTGCCCTGGCGTTCGGCTTGGCGGCGACGATCTTGCCGTTCTCGACATAGATATCGCGGATCTGGCCGCTCACTTCATTGGCGGGGTCACAGACCTTGCCGCCCGTCAGCTTTATCAGCATGTGTTGGGCTCCCGGACCTAAAGCGCCGCTTCGATGGCCGAAAGCACGTCGGCGGCGGGCGGAAGCTCCGCTCGGCCGAGGTCCTTGAGCGGCAAGGACACGACATTGTCGACACGGATGAGGCGCCCGGCATGATCCACGCCAGGCGTGCCCACGGGAATGAACACCGCGGGCTCGCTCGCGAGCTTCAAGCCCGGCGTGCCGAGCACGATGGTGGGGAGGTCGGTCGCGGGGGGCGAAAGCTCGGGCGAGATGGATGCGGTCCACAGGAGCAGGTCGCCCTCTCCCTCTTTCAGCATGCGGCCGATGGCCCAACGGTAAGGATCGTAGTCGGGCGCGCCGGTCGCATAGCTCACGCGGAGCGGATAGCCGCTGATCCAGGTGCACACGGCCGCCGCCGTGATTGCTCCTTCGGCGCCGCCTAGCGCCAATCCTGCAAATCTGATGGTCTGATTGAGGTCCTTCACGAGGCCGGTGAATTGCTCGACGGCGAGCTCGGCGCAAGGGAAGTTCAGGGACGGCGGCGCCCAGATCACGACGCCGTAATTCGCGTTGCGGCAGCGCTCGGCCAGCGCGTCGATTTCGGCCAGGCTCACGCCTTCGAGCTTGGGCTGCTCGATCCGGAAGCCGCGCAGCCGCGCTCTGACAAGCGCCACCACGTCACCCGCTTGCTCGTCCTTGCAGGCAATCGTGACCACCTCGCCGATGCGCGGGCCTTTGGCGCCCGAGCGGTCGAGCCCCTTGCCGATGAAGACCACGGTGCGCTTCGGCGCCGTCACGTCGAACATCGAGTCGGGCGGCGAGACGACCCTCTCGAAGAAGCGCGGGTGCAGCTTATGGATGTCGCTGCCGGCAATGATCAAAAGATCGGCGCGATTGCGCACCTCGGTGATGGTGGACATCACCCAGCCCGTCGTTTGCACGATCTTGAAGTTGCGGTATTGCGCCTCGCTCAACGCGTGATCGACGATGCCGCCCGAGCGCTCGGCAAGCGCCAGCACGGCGCGCATGCCCCCCACATCAGTGGCGAGCCCGCCATAAAGCGGAAGCGCCGCCTTGCCGATCAGCTTGGCCGCTTCCTGGATCGCCTTGGCGAGATCGACATCCTTGCCTTTGACTTGAGGGCTCGACGGCGGGAGCTTGCGCTCGAAACCGGCCACGGATTTGCCGTCGCCATTGTTGAGCACCTTGAGCCCCTTGTCCGTCCGCTCGACGGTGAGGTCGTCGGGCAGCGTCCCGCAAAAAGGGTTGGTGACGTTCTCGAACAGTTCTGAGCTTGCGCGCTCGCCCTTGGCCTTGCGCGCGTTCGAACTCGGCATGCGGGCTATCTCTCCCAAAAGGCGGGGAAAGTAAGCATGGGACGGGCGGCAACACAACTCTCGAAAGGCGGAGCTTGCCTCTTTCCTTCAGAGGGTTGGGCCGTGCCTACCCGTCCTACCAATGGCCCCTAAGCGCCGAGACTCATCATGCGCGCGAAGTGGTGGTCGGCGAGTTGGCTCTCGCCCAAAACCTTGCAACCGGCCTCGGCGACCTTGTGATCGTTTTCCACCGCGCTGCCGCTCACGCCGATCGCCCCGAACAGCTCGCCGTTTTGGATGATCGGCAAGCCCCCGGGGAAGGTAATGAGCCCGCCATTGGAATGCTCGATGCCATAAAGCGGCCTTCCCGGCTGCGACAACTTGCCGATCTCGCCGGACCCCATGGTGAAGAAGCAGGCGGTCTTGGCCTTTTTGATCGAGATGTCGATCGAGCCTACCCAGGCATCGTCCATGCGCACGAAGGCCCGCAAGTTGGCGCCGGAATCGACCACGGCGATACACATTTTGGTGTTGAGTCTGACGGCTTCTTTCCGAGCGGCCGCGATGGCCTTCTCGGCTTGCTCCAGGCTGATATGCATGGATTTACGTCTCCTGGTTGGTGAGGGTGCTGGGTGTTTAACACATCTTATGCTTACGCGTTCCTGACGAAGAAAGGCTGGCATGTGGCACCCATGCCAGCCCCGTCAGGCGTAAAGGGCGCCTGACCCTCGCGCTAGGGAGCGAGACTCTATTTCGCATTTCGCCCGGACTCGCGCGGAGATTGTACGGCTGCTAAGATAAATCCGCTCCAAGGGTTGTTGGTCTCTAGACCCGGGCAGCTTCAAGTCCCGAATGGCTAAGGGTTCGCCTCGTCAGAAGGCTCGCGTCATGGAA
>JALHTP010000134.1 GCA_022865725.1 Methyloceanibacter sp.
CAAAGAGCCCAAGGAAGGATCCCTGTGGGGTTGAACCCACCTTCCGGGGATGCTTAGGTCTGCCGCAAGAGGCGGCCGGAAAACCCGCTTGGGTCCGGCCAAGCAGAAGGGGTTACGGGGCGGTGCAGCGTTTCTGTATCATCGGCGCGGGGGCATGCGGTCTGGCGACAGCCAAGACTTTCGCCGAGCGCGGCATTCAATTCGATTGTTTCGAGGCGCTGTCGGATGTCGGCGGCATCTGGAACCCGCAGAGCCCGCATGTCGTCTACGGCTCGACCTATCTCAATTCCTCGAAGAAGCTCTCGCGCTATCCCGATTTCCACTTTCCCGAGGAGTGGGCGCCGTATGCGAGCCGGGCGCAGGCGCAAGACTATCTGCGCGCCTATGCCACGGAGTTCGGTCTTTATCCGCTGATCAGCTTCAACAAGCGCGTCACGCGCGCCGAGCACACGCCGCAAGGCTGGCGCGTGCAGATCGAGGGCGAAGCCGGCCCTCGTCTCTATGCCGGCCTTATCGTCGCCAACGGGCATCATTGGGAGTCGGTCGTGCCGACTTATCCCGGCCATTTCGACGGCGAGATGCTGCATTCGCACGACGTGAAGTCGAAGGAGCAGGTCAAGGGCAAGCGCGTGCTGGTGGTGGGCGCGGGAAATTCAGCCGTCGATATCTTGTCCGATGCCGCGATCGAGAATGGGCGCGTCGTGCATTCGATGCGCCGCACCTATTATTTCTTTCCCAAGACAGTGTTCGGCAAGCCGACCGACGTGTTCATCGACTACACCAGCCGCATCCCGCTGCCGCGCAAATTGATGCGGCTGTTGTACCGCTGGGGCATGCGCATCGTGGTGGGCCCGCATCGCCGCTTCGGCCTGGAGCGGCCGGACCACGATCTGTTCGAGGCGCACCCCACCGCCTGCAACACCTATATCGATCACCTCATCCATGGGCGCACGATCGTGAAGCCCGGCATCGAGCGGCTCGACGGCAAGCGCGTCATCTTCACCGACGGCAGCGAGGAGGAGATCGACTTTCTCATCTGGGCCACGGGCTTCAGGCCGAGCTTTCCCTTCATCGACTCGTCCTACATCCTCGATGAGCGGGGCAAGTCGAAGCTGTTCATCCATACCTTCCATCGCGAGCTCGACGATCTCTTCGTAGTCGGATTGTTCGAGCCGGCCGAAGGGGGCGTGTGGCAGATCGCCGATTATCAAGCGCGGCTGATCGCGGCCTTCATCAATGCCGAGCAGACCGATCCGAAGCGCGCCGCGTGGTTCCGGGCGCTGAAAGCCCGCGCTCACCCCGATATCGGTCACGGCATCAGGTGGAAGGATACGCCCTGGCACAGATTCGAGATCCAGCACTACCGCTTCCGCATGTATATGAAGCGGCTGCTGCGCAAATTCGGTCTGCCCTCGGGCGAGAAGGTCGAGCCGCATCTCATGCAGCTCGACGGCGCGGGCGGCGCCAAGGCGCCGCTGAAGCTCGCCTCTTAGGGCAAGCGATCAGCGCCCCAGCGCCTCCCCGAAAAATTTGAGCGCCGCCTCGCCGACGGATTTGTGGATCGCGGCGCGATCCGCGCCTGGCGCATCGATGCAGGCCTCGGGGAACTCGTCGCGGCCCTCGTCGTCGCATTCGTTGACGAAGATCTCGTGATCCACGGGGCCGGGGATGATGACGAGCTCGGCGTTCGGAATATGCTTGGCGGCGAAGGCAGCGTTGTCCTCCGCCGGGGTCTGCGTGTCGCGCGCGCCGACTGTGATGTAAGCGGGGATGGTCATCTGGGCGAGCCCGGCCGCGTCCATGCCGAAAGCCTTGATGATGCCGGGCGCCATGGCGAAGGCCGCTTTGATGCGTGGATCGCGCACATCGAGCGCCGGTGAGGCGTCGAGCGGCAGCTCGTCGCGGAGATAAGCGGGCACCATCTGGTTGCTCTTCCAGCCCTTCTGGAAGGCGAGATATTTGTCCGCATCGACTTTGGCGCCGCCGATCCAGAGCGAGGTGAAGCCGCCTTGCGAATGGCCGGCGACGCCGATCTGCTCCGCGTCGATCGCCTTGGCCCAGGCTGGGTCCTTCAGCAAAAAGTCGATGGCGAGAGAGATGTCGCGCGGGCGCTGCCAGAGCTTGTTGGCGAGGTAAGCGATGGTCTGGTCATAGGTGTTGGCGCGATAGTGATAGAGCCCGGCGACGATATAGCCGTGTGCCGCGAGCGTTTGCGCGAACCAGGCATACAGAAGCGGGTTGGAGCCTCGCCCATGCGAGAACATCACCAGCGGATAGCGGCCGGGCGCCAATTCGGCGTCTTTGTAGAGATGCAGATTGGTGAAGAAGGGCATCGCAAAAGGTGTGGCGGATGCGTCGGGTGCCAGGGAAGGATAGAACATCGCGAGAGCGAGATGCCGGGCGCCGTCGACAAATTCGATCTGTCTGAAGCCTACCGGATGTAGCGGCTGCTCCTCCTGGTCCGCGGCAGATGCGGGTGAAATACATGCAGCGAGAAACAAGGCGGCCACATAGACGAGGACTTTCGCGGGGCTTATCTGGCGCAACGGTATTCTCCCTCGACAGCAATCGCGATGAGCCTCGCGGTTTTCTCAGAGCCCGACAAGCCTCAACCTTTGCGCCGGTAGGGCCGGTAAACCGGCTCCCACATCTTGGCGGCGATGAGCGCGGGCAAAGCTGCATCCTCGAAGGGCGCGCATAGACCCTCCTCGCGCGCCTTCATCGCCACCGCGACGGCAATGGTCATGGCGACGGAGCGAAGCTCGGAGACGGGCGGCAGTAGGCTTGCCCCGGAATCGCTGAGCGCGGGCGAGAGGCCGGCGAGCGCCTTGGCGGCGGCGGCAAACATTCCGTCGGACACGCGAGACGATTTCACCGCGAGCACGCCAAGGCCCATGCCGGGAAACACATAGGCGTTGTTGGTCTGAGCGATCGCGACCTGCTTGCCGCCGCACATCACAGGCGGGAAGGGGCTGCCGGTGCCGATCACGGCCCGGCCTTCGGTCCAATTCATCAAATCTTGGGGAGCGGCTTCGGCGCAAGAGGTGGGGTTGGAGAGGGGAAAGATGATGGGACGCTCGACGCCGGCCGCCATGGCGCGAATGATCGCCTCGCTGAACATGCCGCCTTGCGCCGAAACGCCGATCAGCACGGTGGGCTTGGCGTTCTTGACCACATCGAGAAGCCCGATCCTGCCTTGCTGCTCGCGCGGCCAGGCTGGGACCCGTTGCGCATCTTGCGCGAAGGGCGCCTGGAAATCGAGAATGCCCGCCATGCCCTCGACCAGCAGCCCGTCGCGGTCGACGGCATAGAAGCGGCCGCGCGCCTCATTCTCGGACAGCCCCGCCTCGATCATCACCCGCAGCAGAAGCGCGCCGATGCCGCAGCCGGCAGAGCCGGCGCCGACAATGGCGATGCGCTGTTGGTTAAGCGGAACGCCGGTCACCTTCACCGCCGCGAGCAGTGTGCCGGCGGCGACGGCGGCGGTGCCTTGGATGTCGTCGTTGAAGGTGGTGAGACGGTCGCGATAGCGCGTGAGGAGACGGCCGGCATTGCCCCGCGCAAAGTCTTCCCATTGCAGGAGGACATGCGGCCAGCGGCCGACGATGGCGGCGACGAAGCTCTCGACAAAGGCGTCATAGTCCGCGCCCCGCACGCGTTTCTGCCTCCAGCCCACATAAAGCGGGTCCGACAACCGCTCCTGATTGTCGGTCCCGACATCGAGCAGGATGGGGAGGGTGGTGGCGGGATCGATGCCGGCGCACGCGGTATAGAGCGCAAGCTTGCCGATGGGGATGCCCATGCCGCCCGCGCCCTGGTCGCCGAGCCCCAAGATGCGCTCGCCGTCGCTCACCACGATGACGCCGACGCGGTCGTAGCGGGGATGGGCGATGATGTCCTTGATGCAGTCCCGGTGCTGCCAGCTCAAGAACAGCCCGCGCGGGTAAGCGGAATAGTGGCTGAACTCCTGGCAGCCCTCGCCGACGGTCGGCGTATAGACGAGCGGCAGAAGCTCGGCGAGGTGGCGGGTGAGGAGCGCGTAGAACAGCGTCTCGTTGGAATCCTGCAATCCGCGCAGGAAGAGATAGCGCTCGAGATTGGTCTCGAATTTGCGCAAAGCCTTTAGCCTGCGGTCGGACTGCTCATCGAGCGTGCCGACATGGGGCGGAAGCAGCCCATGCAGGTGAAATGACGTGCGCTCTTCCTCGGTGAAGGCCGAGCCTTTGTTGAGCAGGGGATCGGTCAGAAGGGCAATGCCCTCAAGGTCGATGTCCACCATAGGCCTCCGAGCCAAGCTTGGGTTCCGCTTCCCTGATTAGAGAGGCCGCCACACGGCGGCAAGGGTCGCCCATGGCGGAGGGGGTGTCACGAGAGTGTAACAGTCCGGCTCTTTGCTGGTTGGGTCACGGTCTTGCGGGGGATGCCTTCTGTGCGGTTCGCAGCCACCACGCGCTCCAACGGAGCCATGGATTTTGAAGCGCAAGCTTTACCTGGTCTCGTCTGGGCCTTTCGCTTCTTCGTTGACGGATCCTCGGAGGAGCTCCCCATCGACCAGCCGATTCCCGACCATGAGGGTTGGCTGTGGCTACATTTCAATCTCGCCGACGCTCGCGCTTGCAACTTCCTGAAATCCGGTCCTGATCTCCCCGCGCCCGCCAGAGAGCTCCTGATTGCCGCCGACGGGCACCAGCAGCTACATGCCCATGCGGCTTGCGTCTATGGAGTCTTCGCCGATCTCGTCTGCGGACTTGGCGGCGCGATCGATGAAATCGGCTTCCTGCATTTCGCCATGACGGAGCAGCTCTTCGTCAGCAGCCGCCGCCACAGCCTGAACGCGCTTGAGGCGACCCGCCGGTCGTTGCGCGGCGGCCGCAAGATCGGAACAGTCGCCCAGCTGCTCGAGGCGATCGTCGAGCACATGGTCGAAGCCGTCGAGAGCTATGCCGACGGCCTCGCCGACGACCTCGATAGAGTCGAGGAGCGGGTGCTGATCGCTGACACGAGCGACCAGCAGCAGGCGCTTGCCCGGGTGCGGAGGGTCGCGGTGCGGTTGCACCGGCAGCTTGCGACGCAACGGTCGCTCCTGCATCGCTTCGAGTGCGACATCGCACCGTCGGTCCAGGCGCCGCTGCATTTCGCAACGGGAAAATTGGCTCAGCGAATCGATTGGTTGGATCATGAGATGATCGCCTCACGCGACCGTGCGCAATTGTTGCAGGAAGAGGTCTCGCTGAAAATGGCGGACCAGACCAATCGCAATCTTCAGGTGCTGGCCATTGTCACGACCGTGTTCCTGCCTGCGAACCTGATCGCCGCCATCTTCGGCATGAATGTCGGTGGCTTGCCGCTCGCGGCCAATCGCTCTGGCTTTGCCTGGGCCCTGCTGCTGCTTGCCGGCATCTCGGGCTTTGTCTTTTGGATCCTTAAGCGGTCCGGACTCCTGGGGCGATAGCTCCCACGCCTGCGCTTACCCTGGCTGCTGCTTGGGGAGGGAGCGGCGGATCTGGCGCGCGACGAGGCGGGGGCTGAGCGCATTCAGCAGGAACAGCGCGCGAAGGATGGCAGGCTTGACCACGCGCCGCTTGCGCGCTTCCACGCCGCGAAAGATCGCGTCGGCGGCTTCTTCCGGCGACAGAACCGGCGCGAGAATCGGGTTTCCAGCCGGCACGCGCTCGCGGCTCCCTGGATTGTGCTTCCAGTAGGGGGTCTCGACGGTCCCGAGCACGACCAGGGTGACGTCGATGCCCGTTCCCTTCACATCGGCGCGGAGCGCCTCGGTGAAGCCGAGCAGCGCATGCCGCGCGGCGATATAGGCGGCAGCATTCGGCCAGATCAGATAAGAGGCCGGAGAGGTGATGCAGGCGATCGCGCCCGACCGGCGCGCCAGCATTGCCGGCAGGAAGGCGCGGGTGAGGTTGAAGGCCGCAAGATAAGGCACCTCGATCATGCCAAGCGCCTCTTCCGCGCTGGTCTCGGCGAGAGGCCGCCAGCGTCCCGCGCCGGCATTGTTGATGAGGATGTCGGGCGTGCCGGCTTCGCGGGCGATCCGCGCGCTCGTCTCGGCGATGGTGCCCGCATCGGCAAGATCGACCTTGTAGGCGGTGGCAGCGCCGCCTGCGCGCCTTATGGCGTCCGCCACCTCGTCGAGCCTTTGGGCGTTCCGGGCGAGCAAGAGGACACGGGCGCCGCTCGCGGCGTAGCGCTTGGCCGTGGCCTCGCCGATCCCGCTCGATGCGCCGGTTACGAGGACAAGCTTGGATGCCATCCGAGTTCCCTTTCCGCTTTCTGGATGGGCGGCTAAGTCCTTAGAGTCTCGTCATATTCCGGCCCGTTCCAAAATGACGCGGGACTGTGGCACAAACGCTACAGGGCGACGGGAACGCTTGGCTGCGGCAGCAAAGGTGCTGGCAAGCGCGTCCGCCCGCGATAATCTTAGCGCATCTTTGTCGCAGCTAAGGAGGCGTTCCGATGAGGTCGTTTGCGCGGGTCTTTGGGTTGGCACTAGTCGCGGCGGGCCTGAGCCTGGCTCACGGCACGCCAGCCAATGCAGGCTGTATCGGACTCTCAGGTACCGCTGACGGGTTTGACCAGGAAACGGGCATTAGCCGCGCGCAGCTCGCGCTGTCTGACGCCGTCAAAGACTACAAGATACAAAAGAGGCTCCACACCGTCACCGTATCGCCCATGCGCGCAAAGCCGCAGCCTTATTGGCGCGACAGCGTGAGCGCCGATCTCTTTTATAAGCCCGACATCGTCAAATCGAATTCCTACACCATCTGCTGGCATGGCGTGGTCTCGCCCTATGTCTGCACCTCGGGCGCTAAGCTCTGCTGGTAATTTAGGCCTGCTGGTCATCTGGAAGACCCTGCATCGTGCCCCGGGGCGAGCCCCCTGGGGCCGATCCCTATCCCGACGCTTCCGCCACGCTAGAGCGCTGTCGCCCTCGATAACGCTCTAGGACTTGTTGGAGCATGATCTTATCGGAAAACCGGTTCCCACTTTTCGCAGATCAGCTCAATGCGCCGGCACGAGCGACACCTTCTCCGGCTTCTTCATGAGGAAGACGAGCGGGATGATGGCGAGCGTCACCAGCCCGATGAACCAGAACATGTCGTTGAAGGCGAGCATCTGCGCCTGACGGGAAATCTCGTGGGCAATGAGCGGCCCCGACTCCGGCGAATAGGGGTTAAGCCCGTTCTGGGAGAGGTAGGGCGCGAGGTCGCGGTTATAGGGCGTGATATGCGCCGTGAGCTCGCTGAAATGAATATGCGTCTGCCGCACGAATAGCCAGCTCACGATGGCGATGCCGGCCGATCCGCCGATGCCGCGCATCAGCGCATAGACGCCCGAGGCCTCGTCGAGTTGCCCTTTCGAAATGCTGGCGAAGGCGACGGCGGTGAGCGGCACGAAGAACAGCCCGCTGCCGATCCCCGACCAGATGCCCGGTGTGGCGATGCCCCAGAAGTCCACGTAGAGCGTGAAATGCGACATGAGCAGCGTGCCGACCGCGGTCATGACGAGGCCGGCGGCGACGAGATAGCGCGCATCGAACATCTTGATGAGGATGCTGCCGGTGATCGCCAGCGTGATGGCGCTGACGATGGCGCGCGGAATGAAGAGCGTGCCGGCGACGGCCGGCGAATAGCCGAGCAGCCTCTGGCTGAACAGCGGCATCAGCGCCATACAGCCGAACAGGCTGATGCCGTAGGCGGTGATGGCCAGCGTGCCGGCGACGAAATTGCGGTCCTTGAGCAGCGACAGATCGATGATGTTGTCGGGCTTGTTCCAGCCTCTGAGGAAGAAGGCCACGGTGGTGAAGATGGCGACGATGGCGCCCACGACGATCAAGCGTGAGTTGAACCAGTCGCGCATCTGGCCTTGGTCGAGCACGAATTGCAGCGCGCCCACGGCGAGCACCAATAGCCCCATGCCCACCCAGTCGGTCTTGATGTCCTTGATGGCCCTATGCGGCAGATAACCGATCGACATCAGCAGCGCGAACAGGCCGATCGGAACGTTGATGTAGAACACCGTGCGCCAGGAATAGGTCTCGGTCAGATACCCGCCGAGCGCCGGCCCGATCACCGGCGCCACCATGATGCCGAGGCCGAAAATGGCCAGCGCCTGGCCAGCGCGGTTGCGCGGGAAGACATCGAGCAGGATCGCCTGGCTCAAGGGGACCAGCGGCGCGCCGAACACACCCTGCGCCAGGCGGAACAGCACCATGCTCTCGAGGTTCCACGCCAAGCCGCACAATGCCGACGACACGATGAAGCCGATAATGGCGGTGAGCAGGAGCCGCCTTCGCCCGAGCCATTTGGAGAGATAGCCGGTGAGCGGCATCACTACGGCGGCGGCGACGATATAAGAGGTGAGGACCCAGGTGATCTGGTCGGAGGTCGCGCCGAACGCCCCGAGCATATGCGGGAGCGTTACATTGACGATAGTGATGTCCAGCACTTCGAGCACCGCGGTCAGGACCACGGCGATGACGAGCGGGATCGGCGGACGTTCGGGGTGAGGCTCGGCGAGGATCGGGCGCGGCGGTTCGGAGGGAGGCTTTCCCCCTTTACGGCCCTTTCCGGCCCCACGCTTGGCGCGGCTCATTACTGGCTCTGTGCTTTTTCTGTGGTGTCGATGCTCACGTCGGCGCTGGCGCCCACGCGCAGCGGCTTATCCGGGATCGGCTCGCTCGCGATCCTGATCCTGATCGGGAAACGCTGGGTCACCTTGACCCAGTTGCCGGTGGCGTTCTCAGGCGGGAGCACGGAGAAGGTCGAGCCGGCGCCGGCGCTGATGCTTTCGACCACCCCGTCGAGCTTCGTGCCCGGATACATGTCGAGGCGGATAGTCGCCGTCTGGCCCGGCTTGATGCGGGCGAGGTCGGTCTCCTTGAAATTGGCGTCCACCCACCAATGCCCGTCCTCGATCAAAGCGAAGGCGGGCGTGCCGGCCTGAACGATGGAGCCGGGCCGCAAATTGGCATTGGAGACCCAGCCATTGGTCGGGGCGGTGACGTGGGTCCTCACCCGCTCATGGGTCGCCTTGTCGAGCCCCGCGGACGCAGCGCGGAGCTGCACCGTGGGCGTGGTCACCGTCAGCTTGGCGTCTTGCGCCTTGCTGAACTCGGCTTTGGCGTCCTCGTAAGCCTGCACGGCGTCATGCCAGGTCTTCAGCGCATCGGTGAGCGCGGCCGACGGAGGCTCGCCCGCCTTCTGCGCGTCCTTGGCGTCGCGATATTTGCCGAGCGCGTCCTCGAGCGCCACGCGCTTCGCCTCGAGCTTGGCGGCGGCGGCTTTGAGAGCGTCGGCGGCGGTGCCGGCGGCGTCGGCGGCCGCGTCGAATTGCGCGCGCGCGTTGCGCAGCGCCGCGTCGTACAGCGTGGGATCGATATCGAACAGGGGATCGCCCGCCGCGACCTTGTCGTCATCTTGGACATAGACGCGGACGATGGGACCAGAGACTTGCGAGGCCACGCGCACGATGTTGGCGCCGGTATAGGCGTTGTCGGTGGAGGGGTAGATCTCGGTGTGGCGCCAATAAAGCAGCACGCCACCGATCGTCGCGGCGAGAAGAACGAATAGCACGACCCAGCGATAGAGTGAGGCTTTGCCTTTCTCGCGCGCGGGCCGGTCGGTCGTAGCGTCCTGATTCACGTCTCTCTACCTCGGTCGTGGCGGGGGATGGCCGGCCTCTCCAGGCCTCAAGGGCCCGCAATTCAAGGTGAAGCGCGGCAGAATGATGACGAGGCTTAAACTGGATGAGTGTCAGGAGCAAGAATTCCCTTGCGATTGAGGGATTAAGCCAAATTGCCACGGGTTTCGATTGTTGCAGGCCAAAGGTCTCGCCGCATGTATCGGCCGGTCTTTCCAGCCTGATACTCGCCTTGCAGCCGCGCCCGGCGTCCGACTTGCGTTGCAACGGGTTTCGTGAACAGTCGATCCTGGCAATGCGGCGTTGGGACGCTGGGAAGCGCAGCGCCTGCAAGCGGCTCGCATGGCATGCCCCCGCGCCTTTCGAGCGTCTTGAGATAATAAGAACCGGGAGGGAGAAGCTCAAATGACAACATCGAAATATATCGCGCGGCTGATGGGACCGGTGATGCTCATCATCGGCATCGGCATGGCCGCCGGCATGCTGATGGAGGGCGAGAGCTATTCAAGCCTGTTGAAGGAATTCATCGCCAGCCGTGCGCTGATCTTCATCACCGGCATCCTCGCGCTTACGGCGGGGCTGGCGATCGTCAACGTCCATAATCTCTGGGTGCGGGACTGGCGGGTGATGGTGACCGTCCTCGGCTGGCTGCTGGTCTTGCGCGGCGTCATGCTTCTCGTGTTTCCGGCCGTGGTGCAGACGCTTGGCGACCGCATCGTGGCGTCCCAGTCGGGCATCGTCGCCGGCGCCGCGATCACGTTCGTGCTCGGCGCCATCCTTTCGATCATGGGCTACGAGGATTTGTGGAGCACAGGAACGCACCGGCAGAGAGCGGCGAGGGCGTCGTCCTCGGGAACGCGCAGCGCCAAAAAACCGCGCCGGAAACGCGCGTGAGGATGCGGGCGCGGTTTGACATGCACACGCCGAGGTCTACACTCGTCCTGTTCCGAGGGGAGCCCCAGGGAAGGGGCTGAGAGTCCGCTGCTTTCGCGTGAGCGAGGGCCCGGCGGAGACCCTTCGAACCTGATCCGGGTCATGCCGGCGAAGGGACGGGAACTTGCTCGTGTCCGCTTCTCCGGTATCTCCCTTTGCCCGTCTTCCAGGGAGCATATCGATGAACAAGCCCCTCGACCCGAAAGACATGACGACGCCGAAGGTGACGACGGGATCGCTGCCCGGGAGCCGCAAGGTCCATTCGGCGCCGCAAGGCCACGCCGATCTCGCCGTGCCGTTGCGCGAGATCGCGCTTTCGGGCGGTGAGCCGCCGTTCCAGGTCTATGACACATCGGGGCCCTATACCGATCAAGGGGCCGAGATCGATGTGAAGCGCGGCCTTCCCCTGTTGCGCGCGCCTTGGATCGAAGCGCGCAGAGGCACGCTTGTGACGCAGCTCGAGTTCGCCCGCGCCGGCATCGTCACCAAGGAAATGGTGTTTGTCGCCCATCGCGAGAATCTTGGACGGCAACGCGCCGCCGATGAGGCGGAAGCGCGTCTCGCCGACGGCGAAAGCTTCGGCGCCGCGCTGCCGGCTTTCGTGACGCCGGAGTTCGTGCGTTCGGAAGTCGCCCGCGGCCGCGCCATCATCCCCGCCAATATCAATCACCCCGAATCCGAGCCGATGATCATCGGGCGGAACTTCCTCACCAAGATCAACGCCAATATCGGCAACTCCGCCGTGACCTCGTCCGTGGAGGAGGAGGTAGAGAAGATGGTGTGGGCGATCAGGTGGGGCGCCGACACGGTGATGGACCTCTCCACGGGGCGCAACATCCATTTGACGCGGGAATGGATCATCAGGAACGCGCCGGTGCCGATCGGCACGGTGCC
>JALHTP010000135.1 GCA_022865725.1 Methyloceanibacter sp.
GCTCCCGTGCCTCATGGGCGTATGTCCGGCGAGGCTGCTCGGCGCTGCCCTCCTGGGAACGTCCGCCGCCTCCTCCCCTCCGCCGCCTTCGTCTTGGGCGGCGCTCGCCCTCCTCGCCTTCCGTCTCGGTCGCGGGCGTGGGGGCAGGGGCAGGGGGAGCGGCGCTGGCACCGGCATCCGCACCGGCGGGCGCCTCCTGATGATGCGCCCAATCCATATGCACCACCGCCACCCCGCCATTGGCAATCTCGCCCTCGGCCGCACGCTCGATCACGAATTGCGAGACATGCATGTCCTCATCGGCGGTGACCGTGATGGGGATGCGGTAGCGCTGCTGGATGTCGTTCAGATGGGCGCGCTTCTGATTGAGGATGTAGAGCGCGACCTCGACCGCCGTGGTGGTCACCAGCGGCACGACGCCGTCGGTGATGAGCCGGTCCTCGACGGAACGGAGAATGTCGAGCGCCACCGATTCGATGGAGCGCACCATGCCGGTCCCCTGACACACGGTGCAAGGCTTGGTCGAGCCTTCGAGCATGCCGGTCCTGAGGCGCTGGCGCGACATTTCGAGCAAGCCGAAATGGCTGATGCGCCCGACCTGAATGCGCGCACGGTCGTTGCGCAAGGACTCCTTCAGACGCCGCTCCACCAGCCGGTTGTTGCGGCGCTCGTCCATGTCGATGAAGTCGATGACGATCAGCCCGGCGAGGTCGCGCAAGCGGAGTTGCCGCGCGATCTCCTCGGAGGCCTCGAGATTGGTCTTGAGCGCGGTGTCCTCGATATTGTGCTCGCGCGTCGCCTTGCCCGAGTTGACGTCGATCGAGACGAGCGCTTCGGTCTGATTGAGGACGATATAGCCGCCAGACTTCAGCACCACCTGGGGCGAGAACATCGCGGCGAGCTGGCGCTCGACCTGAAAGCGGATGAAGACCGGCTCGGGCTCCTTGTAGGGCTTCACGTTCTTGGCATGGCTCGGCATGAGCATGCGCATGAAGTCCTTGGCCTCGCGATAGGCTTCGTCGCCCGCGACCAGCACTTCGTCGATGTCCTTGTTGTAGAGGTCGCGGATCGAGCGCTTGATCAGACTGCCTTCCTCGTAGACGAGGGCAGGGGCCGTCGATTTCAGCGTGAGTTCGCGGACGTTCTCCCACAGCCGCAACAGATAGTCGTAGTCGCGCTTGATCTCGGTCTTGGTGCGCTGGGCGCCCGCGGTGCGGATGATCAGCCCCATGCCTTCCGGCACTTCGAGCTCGCCGGCGATCTCGCGCAGGCGCTTGCGGTCGGTGGGTTGGGTGATCTTGCGCGAGATGCCGCCGCCGCGCGCCGTGTTCGGCATCAGCACGGTGTAGCGGCCGGCGAGCGAAAGGTAAGTCGTCAGCGCAGCACCTTTGTTGCCGCGCTCCTCCTTCACCACCTGCACGAGGATGATCTGGCGGCGCCGGATCACCTCTTGGATCTTGTAGGGACGCCCGCGGCGCCGGCGGGTCCGCTCTGGCAGCTCTTCCAGCGCGTCTTCCGAGCCGACCGATTCGACGGTCTCGGTGTGCGCCTCGCCGTTTCCTTCCTTCATCGCCACCGGCTGGCCGAAGCCCGGCTCGGCATCGTCGTCATCGTCTTCCTCGGGCGCGTTGCGCACCGTGGAGCTTCCCGCTTCGTCGTCGCGGTCCTCGCCCCGTTCGGCTGCCTCCGAGACCTCGTGCACGAGGTCGCTCGCCTGCATGGCGACGCTTCCGCCAGCCTCTTGGGGGGTCGTGTCGATTTCGTCTTCGGGCTCGACCTCGAGTCTTGCCACCGAAACGGTTTCGGCCCCGGGGGCGCTTGAGCGCTGTGCGTCTCTCCGCCCTTGTCCTTCCCGCCCTTGTCCTTCCCGCCCTTGCCCTTCATGGCGGCTGCGGCCGCGCCGGCCGCCGCGCCTGCGGCGCCGTCCGGCCGCGGCCTCGTCGTCCTCGGCGGCCTCTTCGGCAGAGGCGCGGCTTTGCTCTTCGGCCTCGGCCTCGAGCAGCGCCTGACGATCCGCGACAGGGATCTGGTAATAGTCGGGATGAATTTCGGTAAAGGCTAAGAAGCCATGACGGTTGCCGCCGTAATCGACGAAGGCCGCCTGTAGTGACGGCTCGACTCGGGTGACTTTGGCGAGATAAATATTGCCGCGTAGTTGCTTCTTATTCGCTGATTCGTAATCGAATTCCTCGACGCGATTACCCTTTACAACGACGACCCGGGTTTCCTCCGGATGCGCCGCATCGACTAGCATTTTGCTTTGCATGTTGATTGTTCTCCGCCGCGCGGGACGGGAAGGGCGGGAAATTATTCCGCCGCACTGGGGCCGAGGCCCGCGCGCGCCAATGATGAATAGACCATGATTCGCTGCGACGCCCCATGAGCGGCCTGACATCAGGGCCCAATGGCGCGGCCAACACTGGCCGGAAATCGATCAGCACCGTCGGCAAAGCCTCGGGATTTCCGAGACTTAGACAAATGCTCTGATCTTGCATCGCAGTCCTCACCACCGCGTTTCAGCCGCGGCTTGAGAAAGTGGCACCTGACGGCCGTCTGTCACCTGGCCGCCGCTCCGTTCTGCGTCCTGGCCGTTCGAGAGGCCTGACGCTCGGAAACAAATCCGCCCGTATCGCCGTTTGGCGTCCAAGGGCTGTGGCTCGGAAGCGAGCCTGACCCTTATTACGGGCTTGGCGGGAGATTTGGCAAGTGTCCCTGTGGCTTTGCCAGCAAAGGGTCACAAGAGTCGCTTAACGAGTGCGTGGTTAAGATTTGAGGGAGATCGAGCCTTTTTTGGCGCAATCGCGGGCCCCGCGATTGCCTCCTGCCCGGCGCTGCGCGCGCGAAAACCGGCTGATTTAGTCTCGTGGGGGACGATGCGAGTTGAGCGAATCTTGATTGCGGCCGCGCCGGCATTGGCGATTCTGCTGGTCGCTCCCATCGACCTTTTGGCCTTGGAGGCGAAGGCCGAGTCGAAGCCCGTCGTCGCTCAGGACGCGCGCGTCGCGGGCGACCGGGAGCGCACGCGCTTCATTGCCGATCTCTCGAAAAAAGTCGATGTGCACGTCTTTGCCATGGGCAATCCCTATCGGGTCATCGTCGATGCGCCCGATGTGAGCTTCCAGATGCCCGACGGGATCGGCAAGGAGAAGAGGGGGCTCGTCACCGCCTATCGCTATGGACTGTTTGCGCCGGGCAAAGCGCGCATCGTCATCGACGTGAGCGGGCCCTTCCTCATCGACAAGGCCTTCGTACTCGAGCCGCGCGACGACCAGCCGGCACGGCTCGTCGTCGACCTCGTGCCGACCGACGAGAAGACCTTCCTCGCGAAGTTGAAGGAGGCGAAGCCGGCGCAACCCTCAAGCGAGGGACAGGCCATGATCCCGCTAGCCCCGTCGCGGCCTGCCGACGCCAAGCCCGTGGTGGTGTTGGATCCAGGCCATGGCGGCGTCGATCCGGGGACGAGCAGCACCACCGGCATCACCGAGAAGGAGGTGGTCCTGACCTTCGCGCGGACGCTCAAAACGAAGCTCGAAGCGACTGGCCGCTACGAGGTCTTTCTCACCCGCGACGACGACACCTTCCTGCCGTTGCGCGGGCGCGTGGAGTTCGCCCAGAAGAAGGGCGCCGGCCTCTTCCTCTCGATTCATGCCGACTACTTCCCGCAGCAGATCGACAAGGCGACCGGCGCCACCGTCTATACTCTGTCCGAGGAAGCCTCCGACGAAGAGGCGAGGGCGCTGGCCGCCAAGGAGAATTTCTCCGACGCGCTGGCCGGCATCGAACTGCCGAGCGACTCCGACGAGGAACTCGCGAATATCCTCATCGATCTTGCCCAGCGCGAGACGCAGAACCGTTCGGTGGTGTTTGCCCGCTCCATCGTCGGCGAGCTTGCCAGCAAAGGCACGCTGCATACGAAGCGACTGAGGTCGGCCGGGTTCCGGGTGCTGAAAGCCCCGGACGTGCCTTCGGTGCTGCTCGAGCTTGGCTTCTTGAGCAACCCCGACGATGAGAAGCGCCTGACGTCGGAGGCGTGGCGCGACCGGAACGCCGATGCGGTCGCGGAATCGATCGACGTCTATTTCGCCAAGCGCGTCGCCCGCAACCCCTTCTGACGTTCACCAAGCGCGACGGTCGTCCTCAAAATCGACGCTTTCCAGCGACGGCGGCTGTTTTGTTGCCATAATTTTCGCTAGGGTTGCCTCAAATGCCCCGTGGGGATTACAACCGGGGGCGAGACGGGTCCGAACCATGGATATCACTTCAGTCAAGCCGCCCGAGCAAAGGCGGCGCCGACGTCGCGGCGGGTTTTTCCTACGCTTCCTCGGCTTCATGTTCGCCGCCGGCATGATCGTTTTCATTGCCGTGGCCGGCGCCGCCGGCTTCGTGCTGTGGAAGGTGTCGAGCGAACTGCCCGACTACGAGGTCCTCGCCAAATACGAGCCTCCGGTGATGACCCGCATCCACGCCAATGACGGCGCGCTGATCGCCGAGTTCTCGCGCGAGCGGCGCATCTATGTGCCGATCACGGCCATCCCCTCATGCGTCATCGACGCCTTCATCTCCGCCGAGGACAAGAATTTCTACCAGCACGGCGGTCTCGACGTTCAGGGCATCATCCGCGCCGTCGTCACCAATATGAGCAATATGCAATCCGGCCGGCGCTCGGTCGGCGCCTCGACCATCACGCAGCAGGTGGCCAAGAATTTCCTCCTCACCGCCGACCAGACGGTCGAGCGGAAGCTGAAAGAGGCGATCCTTGCCATCCGCATCGAGCGCGCCTTCACCAAGGAGCAGATCCTCGAGCTTTATCTCAACGAGATCTATCTTGGCGTGGGCGCCTATGGTGTCGCGGCGGCGGCCCAGACCTATTGGGACAAGGCGCTGAACGAGCTCACCCTTGCCGATTGCGCCTATCTGGCGACGCTTCCCAAGGCGCCGAGCAATTACGATCCGTTCAAATTCGCCGACCGCGCCGTGGCCCGCCGCAACTGGGTCATCGACCGCGTCGTCGAGAAC
>JALHTP010000136.1 GCA_022865725.1 Methyloceanibacter sp.
TGCTGAACCGCCTTGCCGTGATGGGGCCGCGCATGGGCCACGGTCGTGACGATGCCGATTTGCGTATAGGACCAGCCCACGCATTTAATTCCGGCGCGCTCCCTGAGCCGCGAGCGCTTGCCGTCGGCGGCGACGAGGAGGCGGGCTTCGATCGCTTCGCCGGTGCCGAGCCTCGCCACGACCTTGAACGCGGCGGCCGCGTAGTCAACGACGGTCTCCGGAGCAAACATCTCGATCGCCGGCGTCCTCGCCACGGCCCCTCCAAGCACGCGGGCGAGGGCGCCATGCTCGACCATATGAGCGTTCGCGCCGTCGCCCTTGAGCTCAGCGTCGAAGCCGAGGAAATGCGGGCGCAACCCAGCGTTCAGCGGACTGTCGGTGATCTCGATCGCCTCGATGGCTTGCGCGGACGGCGCAAGCTCCTGCCAGAGATCGAGCGCCGATAAGAGATTCTTGGTCGCCGCCGACAACGCGAGCGCGCGGGGGTCTTCGGCTCCGCTGCCTTCCGTTTTGGCCGGCTCGGCGTCGATGAGAGCGATGCGGAAGCCGTCAGGCGCGAGTTTGGCAAATGCGAGGGCAAGCGTCCGCCCGGCGAACCCGCCCCCGGCAATCGCCACATCGAACCGATCTCGGCCTCTTGCCTTTCCTTCAACCATCTCTCAAGCAATGCCACGTTCCGCCAGGGACGCGAAACTGCTAAAGGGCGGGCGTTCTTCAGGAAAGGCTTCGTCCATGAGCCAAGCGCTGGAAATGCTGCTGTCCGTCCTCGACATCGAGACGCTCGAGAGGAATTTGTTCCGGGGCTTGAGCCCACAGGTCGGCTGGCAGCGGGTGTTCGGCGGTCAGGTGATCGGACAAGCGCTGGTCGCGGCCCACCGGACGGTCGACGGCCGCATGGCGCATTCGCTGCACGCGTATTTCCTGCGCGCGGGCGATCCCGCAGTGCCCATCATCTACGAGGTGGATCGGATCAGGGACGGCGGCAGCTTCTCCACGCGGCGCGTGGTGGCGATCCAGCACGGGCAGGCGATCTTCTCCATGGCCGCCTCCTTCCATAGGCCGGAAGAGGGGCTGCACCATCAGATGAAAATGCCGGAGGTGCCGCCGCCGGAATCGCTGCCGAGCGAGGCCGAGCTGAAGGCATGCCTCATCGATCGCGTGCCGCCGCAGGTCAAAGCCTATTGGGAGCGCGAGCGGCCGATCGAGATCAGGCCCGTCGACCTTTCCCGCTATCTCTCGCCGGAGAACCGCGCGCCCACCCAGCAGGTTTGGATCAGGGCCACAGGCAAGCTTGGGGACGACCTCGCGCTCCACCAATGCGTGCTCGCTTATGCATCGGACTTCACGCTGCTCGATACGGCGCTGATCGCCCATGGGCGCTTCGTGTTCGATCCGAGCCTGATGCTGGCGAGCCTCGACCATGCCATCTGGTTCCATCGGAGCTTCAGGGCCGACGACTGGCTGCTTTATGCCCAGGACAGCCCAAGCTCCGGCGCTGGGCGGGCCTTTTGCCGCGGCACTCTGTTCACCCGGGAGGGCGAGCTCGTGGCCTCTACGGCACAGGAAGGCCTGGTGCGGGAACGCACTGCCCGAAAAGACGCCTAGTTTCTGAGCAATCGCTCTTTTTTGCCTAATTTGTAGGCCAACTAGGGACTCCCCGGGGGAGTCCCTATCTCCTGCCGCCCGAAAAAGAGTCACCAAAGCCAAGCACTTGCTGCTTCGCCACAGAGTTGGCACGCGGCTTGACTCTGCTTTCAGGTTCGCACGGCTGCAACGGACGAGACA
>JALHTP010000137.1 GCA_022865725.1 Methyloceanibacter sp.
CCTACGGCACCGCCGCAGAAACTCAACGCCATCCTGTGCAAGACCGAAGCCCAGGCGATCTCCTTCGCCTCGAGCATGGCCGACGGCAGGACGGAGCCGATGGCCATCGACCGCGTCAACAAGGCGGCCCGCGCCGAAGTCTGCCGGCGCTATGTCGGCTACGCCGCGGTGGAGATCGAGAAGACCAAGAACCACCATGGCAGCCTGTTCATGCTGGCCGGCTTGCGCTTCACCGAGGACGGCGCGCTTGGCTGGACTGCGAGTTGGATCGCGCCCTTTAGCGGCGCTTCACTGGCGCGGGGGACATAGACATGGGCATCCAGATCCCTCCCGTGCTGGTGCTCATCGTCTGCAAGACGATTCTCGCCGGTGCGCCCGACGACAACGCCGCCTTCACCCATTGGGAGAATCTCGATTGGGCGACCGAGCACTCGATGATGGTGTGCCGGCGCAACGAGATTCAGCTCTACGATCCAGTGGAAGGTATGAGGCTGAGTGCCGCGGCCGATCCCGCTCCGCCCCTCAATCTGAACCTTGCCGTCGCGTCTCAGTGCGCGCGGGTAGGCATCAGGCTGGCGACCGATTGGGACGAGAGTCACAGAAACACTCGCTGGCGGGTCTGGCGCGTCGGTTGCCCATCCCCCATCGTCGACACGAGGACAGGAACGGTGATTGGCTATAAGCTGCCGGAGTGCGGCCATCGGGATACGGTGATTTGCGAAGTGGATTCCGTGATCTAGTCCGGAGGACGGGATGCCGGTCTGGTTGAGGATTGTAGCCGGGCTTGTGCTTGCCGGTGCGCTCATGGGCTTTGCCGGGTTCACGGCCTATTCGGAGAAGCTCGGACCTCTCGTGCAGGCGCACGGCACGACCTATTATAATGGCGACGGCCCGAGCTTAGCCCCCGCCGCCTGCAAGCCCGAAAGCGAGATCGTCGCCGCGATCGGCCAAGTGCATGCCAAATACGACTATCTCGAAGCGGCTGGCCTCAGGGCGTTCGAGCAGCGCGCGGCCGAGCTGAAAGGGCTGCCGCCGCTCAATATCGAGAAGCTCTATGTCATCACCGAGGACGACCAGCTCCGCAACGGGGAGATGGTTCTATTCATCGGGCTCAGGGCCAATTGCGTGACCACTGTGTTCGGCCTGCCGGCGAAGCTCTACCGCGAGCTCAACGGCAAGTCCGAGAATTCGTAGGCTCGCGTTGGGGAGGAGCATCGCGCCTGAAGGGATTTCGCTTTAGAGTGCGACCTCGATGTCGCTCTCAGTATCCCCAGGCGTGGACCGTCCGACACTGCCAGAGGGTCAGCTCCTCTATGCGGTCGGCGATATTCACGGCAGGCTCGATCTGCTCGATGCGCTCCTTGAGCTGATCGAGGCCGACGCAGCGAGAGCCGCGCAAGCCGAACGGCGCACGCTGGTTTTTCTCGGCGATTACGTGGATCGCGGGCTCGACAGCCGGGGCGTCGTCGAGCGGCTGATCGGCGGCTTGCCGCAAGACTTCGAGGCGCATTTCCTCAAAGGCAATCACGAGGCCATTCTGCTTAATTTCCTCGACGATGCGTGGTCGCTCGAGAATTGGCGGAAGAATGGCGGCGACGCGACGATGCTGTCCTACGGCGTCGACACCGAGCGGCTCGCCCGGATCGGCGCCCCGTCCGACGCTTGGCGCCAAGCCTTCGCGGCGGCGCTGCCTGAGGCGCATCTTCGCTTCTTCAAGAGTTTGCAGCTCAGCGTGTCGTTCGGCGACTATCTCTTCGTGCATGCGGGCGTGAAGCCTGGCGTGCCGCTTGCGGCACAGACCGAAGCCGATCTCATTTGGATCAGGGGTCCGTTCCTCAATCATGCCGAGCCGTTCGGCAAGGTCGTGGTGCATGGGCACACGCCCGGGGACCAGCCCGCGATACGCTCGAACCGCGTCGGCATCGATACCGGCGCCGTCTTTACCGGCCGGCTCACGGCGCTCCGGCTTCAGGATGGCTCGGGAAAGTTCCTTCAGACCTGAGGGTCAAAAGGGCGGTCAGCTATCGACGAGGCCCCTCAGCCGGTCGCCCAGGCTGACGCCGCCGGTCTTACGGGCGCGCCGCGCTTCCCGGCGCGCCACGAACCTTCGCGCAAACGAGCCTTGCGGCTGCTCCGCTTCGCCGTCCATCTCCTCTTCGGCGTCAGGAGAGTCCTCGGCGTCAGGAGACTCCTCGGTGTCAGTCCCGGCGCTCGCCATCCCGGCGGCCATGGCATCCAACTCGGGGCCGGCCTCTGCCATCTCGGGTTCGTGCGTGGCGCCGTTTCCGGCATGCGCCGGATGCCACTCTTCTTCCGGTTCTGGCTCTTGCGGCGCTTGGAGTTCCTCGATCGCACCAGGCTCGGTATAGGTCTGGGCCATTTCGACGACCACGCGCTGCTGCACCTGCGCCGTGCCTTGCGCCCGCGCCACGGCAAGGATCTGCGAGGCGAGCTTGCTCAGCTCGCGGCGGAGAAGCATGGTCTCTTCGGCACCCGTCTTGGCGCGCTCGAGCTGCTCCTGGACCTTGGAGAGCTCGGCGGTCAAGCGCTGGCTCTCGACGAGGGTGCGTGCATCCACCTTGCCCGATCCGCGCATGGCCCCGCCGCCGCCGCTTTCCAACGACGCGCGCAAGCGCTCGATGTCGGAACGCTGATTATGCAAAGTCGTGCGCGCGGTCTTGAGCGCGTCGGACTGCGAGGCGACCGTGGCGCGCAATTCGCCGTTGACCGACTCAAGCTCGGCAAGCGCCTTCTTGGCAGCCTTGAGCCTCGCGTCGAGATCGGGCAGGCGCCGCTTGATGGTCTGCTGCAGCACCCGGTTCGCGCTCTCGTTCTCCTGCAGCTGTCCTTTGACTGTGGCGAGGTCGGTGTTCAGCACGGTGATCTCGACGCGGCGCTTGTTCGCCTCGATCAGCTCGCGGATGGCCTTGTCCTTGGCCTTCTCGAGCGAGACCTCGACCTTGCGCAGATCGATGGCGAACTCGGCACGGAGCTGATCCTTGTCGGCCTGGATGTCGTTGAGCGACATCGGCATGGTGGCTTCGAGCTTGCGCGTGGTGAGCTTGACCGCGCGGTTCCAGAGCGGCGGGGCGAGCATGAGCGCCAGTAGGCACCCCAAAAGGAAGCCGAGCGCTCCAAACATCAACGCGTTGATCATCAGTATCAGCGCTCCCCGGTTCAGCGCCCCACGCGTCGCGTGGGCCGACGCTCTTCCGGCAAAGACTCAAACGGAAACTTGCCGCCAATTCGGCGCAACCGCTCAAAGGGCCTCAAAGTTCCGCCAGGCTTCCTTAGCGCCAAACTAGAACGGATTCCAGGTGGGCTCGCGAGTATATTTCAGGTAGCCGACATTCGCCCCAAGCCGGAGACCGAGGCCCGAGCGGATCGGGGCAAGGGCGATATGGCCGCGGGCAAGGAAAGTGACGCCCACCCCGCCGATCAAATAGGCCGAACCGTCGACGCCTACATAGGTGCTGAAGATCTCGCCCGGACTGCGGAGATCGTAAACCAGCACCATGGTCTTCGAACCCTCGGCGCCGAAATCGTAGCCGACCGAAGGGCCTTGCCAATAGACCCGCTGGTTGCCCGCGTCCTTGGTATAGAGCGTGCCTTCGCCATAGCGCAGGCCGGCAATGAAGGCGCCGCCGGCCTCCTCGCCAAGGATATAGCCGTTCGGCCTGCCGGCGCGCTGGAAGGCGTATTCGATCACCCTCGCAAGGTCCATGGAGACGCGCCCGAAGAAGCGGTGCCCCGTCTCGTTGATCTCCTCGAGCGAGAATGTGCCCTTGCTCTCGGCTTCCGGCGGCGTATAGGCGCCGCTGCCGGGGGCTGCCTCATAGGGCCTGCCCGGGCCGCCTGCGTCATAGGGAGTTTCGCCTTCGGGGAGGGCGTTGGGATTGGCCGCATGGGGCCGGTTCGGATCGGGCTGCGGCGTTATGACCATGGGTCCGTCGGCCTGTGCGAGGCGAAGGACGGAGGGGTGGGGCGTGCCGTTGTCGCCCGCCCATGAGGCGACCGGCGCCAAGGTGAGCGCCATGACGAGGAGGATCGCCGCAAGCGCCGCAGTCGAGAGAACTCTGAAATGCATGATGTGCCTCTGGAGACTTGCCTCTGGAGCCGAAGCCGGCGTGGCCTGCCGACTAAGGGGGCTTCGCTCAGGTTCTCTATAATTTGCGTAAACTATTACCAAACTGTGGCTCTGCGGCCTCCGAGCCACGTTTGATGCCAGCTCGCATAATTTTACCCGGATGATATTGACGGCGCGTTTTCACCCGGGTAAAATGCAGGGACCAATGCGGCTCAGGAGAGGTGTCTAGAATGGACGAGCAAATTCGCTGCACGGCTTTCCGCGGCACGACTCGCATCGCCTCGGGCGGAGTGGCGGAGGTGGCGCTGAAGGCAAAGGCGGTGATCGATGCCGACGAGACCGCGGCGATCCTGATCTTCGACGATGCGACTTCCGAGCTTGTCGAGGTGGATTTTCGCGGCCTGCCTGCGGACGTGCTGACGCGCCTCGGCCTGGCGCCAAGCCGGCAGGACGATGCTGGCGGACAGGCGGACGACGCTCGTCGCGGCCCGGGCCGCCCAAAGCTCGGCGTGGTGGCGCGCGAGGTGACCTTGCTACCGCGCCATTGGGATTGGCTCAGCCGGCAACCGGGTGGCGCTTCGGTCGCGCTGCGGAAGCTGGTCGAGGAGGCAAGACGCGGCAATGACGGCAAGGACCGCGTTCGCCAGTCGCAAGAGGCGGCCTACCGCTTCATGTCGGCCATGGCGGGGAATGAAGTGGGGTTCGAGGAAGCCGCGCGGGCGCTGTTTGCCGGCAACGAGAAGCGTTTCCAGCAACTGGTCGAAGCTTGGCCTGCGGACATTGGCGATCACGCAAAATTCTTGGCGGCGCCCGCTCTCGACGTCACCCCGGAGTTCGCTGTCCCCAGGCGATGAAACTTGGATTGCGCAAGCCCGCTTCGATCTTGCCATAGCGGAGCGTGTCGCCATTTTCGTCGACGACAACGCCGCCCGCGGCCTCCAGCACGGCCTGGCCCGCGGCCGTGTCCCACTCCATGGTGGGCGCAAAGCGCGGATAGACGTCGGCCTCACCCTTGGCGAGGGTCACGAATTTGACGGAGGAGCCGACACCCGATCGTTCGGCGATCTTCAGCTTCGCCAGGAAGGCTTCGGTCACAGGATCGAGATGGGAGAGGCTGACCAGGGCGGTCAGGCCCTCCTTATTTGCGGCGCGGGCGCGCAGCG
>JALHTP010000138.1 GCA_022865725.1 Methyloceanibacter sp.
CGCTTGCGCCCGCCGTGCCTGGCCGGCGGAATCATCGGTTCCACAATCGCCCATTCGGCGTCGCTCAGATCACTCGGATAACGAAGGCCGCCACATTCAGCGGTGCGGCGGTGCTCAGGCTTCCACATCGGGCGCTCCTCTTGCGAATCATGCGCCCACCAAGGAATCACAACTGATTCCTCCGACTCAACAACTTCTCGGATCGGCTCTGAGCAAAACAGTACTCCTCGATCTGCTGTGGGGCTGCCAAAGCCGGGGTCGCGCTGAGCACAAGACCTCCGACGACTATCTGCACAGGTGTCAGTTTCATGGGTACAAACCTCGCTCGTTTCTCCAACGCACATCACCCTGATGCTACGATGACCTCGACACGCTGCTTTTACGGGCTTGGTCGCCGCATTCATAGTAGGACGCGACCGCCCTTTTTTGGTCTTTTGGGACAGTTTTAGTCCTGACTACAGCCAGAGGAGCTTATCCAATGCTTCAGTCATCCATAAAGGCAGGCGCTGCGTTCGCCTTTGCCATTTTCACTGTCGTCGGCCCAGCTTTGGCATTGCCCCCAATGTCCTTGAACGACTCTGTCCGCCTCATCATTTCGATTCAGGACGAAGAGAACAAAGAAGTTTGGCAGGATTTGCGTCCCGACGTAACGCCGCCAGAAGCAGCCGTCGGCAACGAAGGGCAGGCACCGAGAAGCTGGGAGAAAGCAACGAACCAGACCGACTGCGAGAAGGCTGCCGGCTTCTGGGATGCTCCGAACAATAAATGCTCTGAGAAAAAGTAGAAAAAGCTCTCAGCGCATTGCGAGGGGCGCAGAGCGATGCCCCGCCGCTTCAAGCCGCCTTGGACCGCCGAGCGAATTCCCGGCGGGTTATGTCGTAAAGGACGCGACCGGCCAAGCTCTCGCCTACGTCTATGCATCACGCCTTATATGTCAGAGAGCTGATGGCCCGCCTGGCTCCACCAAATTCCCCGAGACTGTAATTGCAAGACTTTGATTGCCTGACTGCCGCCCTGAGTGCCAGCCAAGCCAAGGCGGGGCCGCTTTCGCGTGACCTGCTCGACCGCATCCCGCCGATGCGGTAGCCTCTTGTCGGAAGTTTGTGGCGGGGGCCCAATCCATGCAAACGCATCAGTTCGCCGGCGAGGCCGAGCAGCGCACACCATCTTGGTATCTGGCGAGAGGGGACAAGCGATACGGACCGTTGGCCGATCGCGAGCTGCTCCTGCTCGCCGAGCGAGGAGGCTTGCGGACCGACGATCTCTTATGGAAGCCGGGCTTCGAGACTTGGAAATCGGTGCACGCCGTTTGCGATCTCGGGACGTTTCCCCGCGACACCGCGGGGCAAGATGCTTCACATCAAGACGCTCCGCATCGAGACGCCTCAGCCCAACGCGCCGCGCATCAAAACGGACTGACTGAAGACGCCTCGTATCTTCCCACGAGCGTGGCGGCCGAGGGGCCGGGACCGGCGGACATCGCCGAAGCGGATGCCAGTCAGCCGTCCAAGGCGAAGCCGAGCCTGAAGGCGAGGCTCTACGACGAGTTCCGCAAGTTCCTGATGATCTTCTCTTATTTCTGGCTCGTGTTTTTTGTGTTTCTCGTCCACGAATGGGCCATTCTGGCGAGTAATCACATCAGCTTCAGATTTTACGGTCTGGCCGTCGTCAACGCGCTCATTCTTTCGAAGATCATGCTCATCGCGGAAGCTTTGAAATTTGCCGAGCGTCTCAACGACAAGCCGCTGGTCTATCCCATCGCCTTCAAATCGATCTCGTTCTCCGTGCTGCTCATGGTCTCCTATGTCGTGGAGGAAATCGCTGTCGGGCTGTTCCACGGAAAGAGCGTTAGCGAGAGTTTCCCGGAGGTCGGCGGCGGGGGCCTGGTCGGCCTGCTCACCATTGGCGGGATCTTCTGTATCGCCTTCGTGCCCTTCTTTGGGTTCAGGGAGATCGCCCGCGTCATCGGCGAGGCCGAGTTTCGCGCGCTCATGCTCGGAGCTGCCAAGGACGAGCAAGACAGCAAGAGCCACCAACAGGGCATCGACCCGCTTCCCGTGGGCGCTGCGAGCTGAAGCCGCCTAGCGCGAGCGCCTGGCCGCGGCTTGCCGTCTACGTGAAACGCGCGCGGTTACTCGCTTCCGGCCACGGAGACGACGATATTGGCGGTGCGCGCCGCGCTGACCCGTGCCGCCAGATCCTGGTCGTAGGCGCCCGGCGCCATCAGGATGGTATCGCCCGCCTTGCCGGCATCGAGAGCACGCGCCAGCGTCTTGAAGGCCGCCTGAGGGGTGCGGCCGTCATTGGCATCGCCGCCGGTCTTGGAGCTGACATACCAAATCATCGTGAAAAAGCTTAGAGCAAGGCGGGAGCGCGCGATAGGAGCCAAACACGAGCTGGTGAGGCCGCCCTGCTCTGCTTGAATTAACTACGCAATTTCCCCATATGCGAAACCGGTTTCAAAGGCTCGGTGCCGCTGCGGGCTGGGCCTTGGTTTCCTGAGGCGCCGTCAGGGCTTCACGAACGCTACCGGCATGGCGCAGCCGCTTATCCGAAAGGGCTTTCGCTCGATGTCGCGCATGACACTCCTCGATGGCAGTCTCTGGCTGAGCCTAGGCGCGCCGCGTGCGTTGAGGGATGTGGGCAAGCCGGGCGACGCCGGCTACCCTCCTTACAATATCGAGCTGTTGCCGGAAGGCGAGGAAGAGCCAGAGGCCTTGCGCATCACGCTTGCCGTGGCCGGCTTCAAATTGGATGAGCTCGAGGTCTCGATCGAGAGCGGCGGCCTCACCATCGGCGGCAGGCAGCGCGACGAAGAGACCAGGGAGTATCTCCACCGCGGCATCGCGGCGCGTCAGTTCAAGCGCACCTTCCAGCTCGCGAGCGGGGTGGAGGTGCGCAAGGCGGAGCTCAATGACGGCCTACTTGCCGTCGAGCTTCACCGCCCGCGCAAGGAGAAGCGCGTGTTGAAGGTCGGCATTGCGGCCGCCGATTGAAACTTTCTATGGTGTCCGCCCGTAGCTTAGTCATCACCTCTCAAGGAGGACGAGACGTCAGATGAACGAGTTCGAAAAAGAAAAAGAAGATCGCCAGGCGCACGCTCCCATGACCCGGAGCGAGTTCGCGCAGCTTGGCGACGGCGAAGTGGCCTATATCAAGCAGCTCGATACCGACGCTGCCGAGCGGCTGTTCCCGGCGCTCTCCGACGCGCCGAAGGGCATCGATCTCTTTGCCGTGCTCGGCGCCGACGGGACGCCGCTGGCGCTGACCGACAGCCGCCGCGCGGCCATCGCCAACGCCATCGAGAACGACCTCGTGCCGGTCAGCGTGCACTGACGTTTCCCTGGTATAGCCAGCATGATTCAATCCGAAGGGATTTCGCGCTAGGCGGCGTGGGAGGAGGCCTCGTCCTCGGTGAGCACCGCGTAAAGCGCTGAGGCATCCTTCGACGCGCGGAGCTTGTCGACGGCGCTTCCCTCGCGCAACAGTCGCGAAATGCGGGCGAGCGCCTTGAGATGATCGGCGCCGGCCCCTTCGGGCGCAAGCAGAAGGAACACGATGTCGACCTTGTCGCCGTCGACCGCGTCGAAATCGATCGGCTCGGCGAGACGCGCGAAGATGCCGACGATGCGCTTCAGCCCACGCAGCTTGCCATGCGGAATGGCGATGCCCTGGCCGAGCCCGGTCGAGCCCAGCCGCTCGCGCTGCAAGAGAACGTCGAAGATGTCGCGCTCCGGAAGCCCCGTGATGCGCGCGGCGCGCGCCGCCAGCTCCTGCAAGAGCTGCTTCTTGGTCTTCGCCTTGAGCGATGCGACAACGGAATCGGGGGAGATGAAGTCGCCTAGATGCATCTTGCCTACCCCTCAAACAAACGCGCGCGACAGGGCGAAAGTTTCGCCTAACGCCGCTTGCGCGCCTTCTTGGTCCGTGGTTGCGCTTCTGCTTCGCTACTTGAGCGCGACTTCTTTTGATACGCTACCGCTTCGCTGCTTGAGCGTGACTTCTTTTGCTGCGCTACCGCTCCGCTACTTGAGCGCAATGGCCCCGCAGGATCGATCCAGCCGATATTGCCGTCGTCGCGGCGGTAGACCACGTTGATCTCCCCGTGGCCCGCGTTGCGAAACACGACAAAGGGCCGGTCCGACAAATCCATCTGCATCACCGCGTCGCTGACCGCCATCTCGTGCACGGGGCTTTCGGCTTCGGCAATGATAACGGGATTGTCCTCATCGCGTTCCGTGTGCTCCCCTTGCAAGCCCTGGATCACATAGTCCGTCCCCGGCGTCTGCTTGCGCGGGGTTTCGCCACCGCCGTGCCGCTTCAGCCTCCGCTTGTAGCGGCGAACCCGCTTCTCGAGCCGCTCGCAGGCGCGATCGGCGCTCTGATAGGCACCCGCCGCCACGCCATGAGCCTCGAGACTCATGCCCTGCCACAAATGGATCGTGCAGTTGGTCCGAAACTCCCCGTGCTCCTTCTCGATGCGCACATGGCCTAACGGCTCGCGCCCGATGAACTTCCCGACGGTGTGCACCACGCGTTCCTGGACGTAACTGCGCAACGCCTCACCGACGTCCAGATTCTTTCCGGTAACTTGTATCGTCATCGCCCGCGGAAAGCTGTCGAATGGCCCTTTTCCACCGCGATTCTCGGGCACATGCGTATTTCGCGGAGCCGATCTTCGCCAAGGCGGACTTGCGCGCCTTGGGCCCAACCTCCGTTCGGCCTCCACCGCGGGGCGGGAAGCTAGACCGCTCCCCCCAAGGTGTCAAACCATCAAATTTCGACCTTGCCTCTTTACATGATTCCCGTTGTAGACCAGCGTCTTAACCTGGTCTTACAGGCTCGCGCCATAGGCGATGCCCTTGAGGCGGCGGCGTTGCACCGAGGAGGGGATGCGCAACGCTTCGCGGTATTTCGCAACCGTGCGGCGCGCGATGTCGACGCCGTCGCCCTTCAGCCGCTCGACGATCTTGTTGTCGGAGAGCACCTCGGTCGCGGCCTCGGCCTCGATCATCGAGCGGATGCGGTCGCGCACCGCCTCGGAGGAGTGCGCGTCGCCGTCGGCGGTGGCCGCGATCGAGGAGGTGAAGAAATATTTGAGCTCGAACAGGCCGCGATTGGTGGCCATGTATTTGTTGGCGGTGACGCGGCTCACCGTCGATTCATGCATGGAGATCGCGTCCGCCACGGTCTTCAGATTCAACGGCCTGAGATGGCGGACGCCATAAGTGAGGAAGGCGTCCTGCTGGCGCACGATCTCCTGCGCCACTTTGAGGATGGTGCGGGCGCGCTGGTCGAGGCTCTTGACCAGCCAGTTCGCCGTCTGCAGGCAATCGACCAGATAGCTCTTGTCCTCTTTCCGCTTCGTCGATTTGGCGACGGTCGCGTAATAGGACTGGTTGACCAGGACGCGGGGCAGCGTGTCGCTGTTCAGCTCGACATGAAAGCTGCCGTCCGGAAGCGCGCGGACGAGCACGTCGGGCACGATGGGCTGCGAGGGCGCCGAGCCGTATTTCAGCCCCGGCTTCGGATTGAGCCGCCTCACCTCCTGGATCATGTCCATGAGGTCCTCGTCGGTGACTCTGGCGGCGCGCTTCAAGGCGGCCAGATCGTGCACGGCGAGAAGATGCAGGTTCTCGATCACCGCCGCCATCGCCGGGTCGCAGCGATCCTGCTCCTTCAGCTGGAGCATCAGGCATTCGCGCAAGTCGCGCGCGAACACGCCGCACGGCTCGAAGCCCTGCATCACGGCAAGCGTTTCCTCGACAAGCTCGAGCGGGGCGCCGAGCAGCTCGGCAAGGCCCGCAAGCTCGCCGCGCAGGTAACCGGCTTCGTCGGTCATGTCGATCAGATGATGGCCGATCAGACGGCGCGCCGGATCGGCGAAGGCGAGCGCGAGCTGCTCGGTAAGATGGTCGCGAAGCGTCCGCTCCTCGGCCACATAGGCTTCGAGGTTGGACTCCTCGTCTCCGCTCGAGCGCGAGCCCTGGCCCTGGCCGAGCGAAGCCCAGCCGGAGTCCTTCAGCACGCCAGGGGAAAACCCGTCGGCATCGGGGAAGACGTCCTGCGGCTCTGCATCGAGATCCTCGGTCCGGCGATTGCCAGCCTCAAGATCGACCCAGTCGCCGTCGTCGCCCTCGGCTGCTTCGCCCTCGCGTTCGCCGGACGCGCCGGGGGCTTCACCATCGCTGTCCTCCTTGGCGGAGGCCGCTTGCGGCTCGGGGGCCGGGCCACCGGTCTCTTCGGCGTCGGCGCGCTCGAGCAGCGGATTGCGCTCAAGCTCGGTCTCGACGAAGGTTGCAAGCTCCATATTGGAAAGCTGGAGCAGCTTGATCGCCTGCTGCAACTGCGGCGTCATCACCAGGCTGTGGGTCTGACGGAGTTCGAGCTTTGTTGTGATTGCCATTGTCGAACTCACACACGGCCAGCGGCTTCAGATCCTGAACTGATCGCCGAGATAGACGCGCCGTACGTCCTCGTTGTTGATGACCTCATGCGCGGTGCCGTGGGTCAGCACCATGCCGTCATGGATGATATACGCGCGGCTGACGAGGTCGAGCGTTTCGCGCACATTGTGATCGGTGATCAAGACCCCGATTCCGCGCTGGGTCAGATGTCGCACCAGCGCGCGGATGTCGTTGACGGCGATGGGGTCGATGCCGGCGAACGGCTCGTCCAGCAGCATGAAGGAGGGGCGCGTGGCGAGCGCGCGGGCGATCTCAACGCGGCGCCGCTCGCCGCCCGACAGCCGCATGGCGGGAGACGTCCTGAGGCGCGTGATGCGGAACTCCTCGAGCAGAGCATCAAGCTGGGCCTGGCGCTCGCGCTTGTTCGGCTCGACCGTCTCCAGCACGGCCAGGATATTCTCCTCCACCGTGAGACCCCTGAAGATCGAAGCCTCTTGCGGCAGATAGCCGATGCCGAGCCTTGCCCGGCGATACATCGGCAGCTTGGTCACGTCGCGTCCGTCGATCTTGATCGAGCCCTCGTCGGCCGGGATCAGCCCCGTGATCATGTAGAACACGGTGGTCTTGCCGGCGCCGTTCGGCCCGAGCAGCCCCACGGCCTCGCCGCGACGAAGATCGAGACTGACGCCGCGGACGACGGTGCGCTTTTTGAAGCTCTTGACCACTTTGCGGACCGTGAGCCCGCCCGCGGCCGCATGGGCCCCGGGCCCCGGCGCGCCCGGTACGTCGTCGAGGGGCTCCGCGGGGACCCTGCCCGCTTGTGCGGCGGCTGCCTGGCGGCCTGGGAACGACAGCAATCTGCCCACTACCCCTTCCGCTCCTTAGGGTTGAAGCGCCGCCCGGTTAACATTCGATAAAGCTCCGAACCTAAGGCCGTATCCCCGGACCGAGCGGCCACGGCGTATCCGCGGACGGCTCGCCGTCATCCTGCGATTTGTCGCCTGCGTCCGGTTCAGGCTTGCCGCCGGCTGACGTCTCGTCCTTGGCCGTCTCACCCGACTTGGCGTCACCAGACTTGGCGTCACCGGACTTGGCGTCACCTTCCTTCGGCATGAACAGCGCACGGATACGGCCCCCGGCGGCGGTATTGCCGGTATTTTCGAACCGGCTCTCGCCCGTCTTCAGATCGATGACGAGCCGGTCACCCTTTAGCACATTCTTGCCTTGCGTTAACACCACATTGCCGCCGACGGTTACCATCTGCGACGGCAAGTCGTAGAGGGCCCAGTCGCTGGTGGTGGTCTGGTCCTTGTCACTGGTGATGACGACGTCGCCCTTCGCCTCGATCTTGGTGATCTGCGTGTTTTTGTCGGCCGCCGCGGCGCCGCCGGCGCCTGCCGCATCGGCAACCTTGGTCGCGGGCGCGGCTTCCGCCTCGCCCTCCTTCTTGGCGCCCGGCGCAAGCCTGTCGCCGCCGACATAGTGGACGTTGAGTTCCTTGGCGCGGAGCGTCGTCGTGCCCTGCACGGCCTTCACACTGCCGCTGAAGGTCGCGTATTTCTCCTTGTCGTGCACCACGAGCAGGTCCGACTCGATATCGATCGGATCCTTGGAGCTTTCCGACAGCCCGCCGAACGTGTTGCTGATGGTCTGCGCGGCAAGGGGCGGCGCGAAAACGAGCGCGA
>JALHTP010000139.1 GCA_022865725.1 Methyloceanibacter sp.
CAGGGGTCCCATGAGCCAGATTGCTTGTTCATAGACATAGGATGCCTTCACGCAGGCTACCGCGCTGAACAGGTGATGGTTCATGTCCGCTATTGATGCTGTGGACGGCTCCTCCACCGGCACATGAGTGCCATGGATGTGGGTGCTGTTGAAGCTCCCACGATTCGGAGGAGCCAATCATGCAAGCGGTCACCACACTCGGTCTCGACATTGCCAAGTCGGTGTTTCAAGTGCACGGCGTCGACGCGGAAGGCAACGTGCTCATCCGCCGTCAGCTGAAGCGGCGCTACGTCCTGGCGTTCTTCGAGAAGCTGCCGCCATGCCTGGTTGGTATCGAAGCCTGCGCCACGTCGCATCATTGGTCACGCGAACTCAAGGCGCTCGGGCATAATGTGCGCCTGATGCCGCCGGCCTATGTAAAGCCTTACGTCAAGCGGCAGAAGAACGATGCCGCCGACGCCGAGGCCATCTGCGAGGCGGTCACCAGGGCCAACATGCGGTTCGTCGAGACCAAGACGCCCGAGCAGCAGAGCTGCCTGATGCTGCATCGCACCCGCCAGCTCTTCATCCGCCAGCAGACCTCGGTGATCAACGCGATCCGCGCCCATCTGGCCGAGTTCGGGATCGTAGCGCCGGTAGGACGCAAGGGTGTTGAGCAACTGCTTGCGGTCGTCGCGGATGCTAGTGACCGACGCGTTCCTGAGCTTGCCCGCGCCTGTGTCGCCGCCCTCGGCGCCCAACTGTGTAGGCTCAAGCAGCAGATTTTAGAGTTCGACCGCCGGATCATGGCCTGGCACCGATCCAATGAGACGAGCAGGCGGCTCGATGCGATTCCTGGCATTGGACCGGCGCTGGCCACGGCTCTGGTCGCCAGCGTCGCCGATGCGAAGGCCTTCCGCTCGGGACGGCACTTCTCAGCCTGGCTCGGGCTGGTGCCGAGGCAGCACTCGAGCGGAGGCAAGGACAAGCTCGGCAGTATCAGCAAGCAAGGCGATCGCTATCTGCGCAGCCTGTTCACCGCCGGCGCCCTCGCCGTGATCCGCTATGCCAAGCTCCATGGCACCAAGCATCGGCCCTGGCTTACGGCATTGTTGGCGCGGCGGCCGACCAAGGTCGCCGCCATCGCGCTCGCCAACAAGATCGCCAGAATGGCTTGGGCCATGATGGTCACGGGCGAGCGCTACAAAGAACCCGCCGCCCTTGCGGCGTGAACGAGGTCGCGCCGGACATCCGGCGTGATGGGAAGGTTGGAAGGGCGAACAGCACGTAATGCAGAGCCGGTCGATCCGGCGATCGGGACAACCCACATGTGCCAGTGCATTGTAGAATGCGGGCTTTTGACCGGGACCCGATCCGCGGAGGGCATTATGGCCAGCGGTCATGCGAACCGCGCTAACAGGCCGAACACATGGCTGCACCGACCAACGCTGCGGCGTGAAGTTTTGACTTGCCAACCCGGAGCCGTCCACACATGGCACTTAGCAGACATTTTGATCGCCGACCCTGATGTCCGCTTTTTACCCGTAGCGGACATTTGCCGCGGAGGCACACCCTTACTTCCGTGAACGTCACTTATCAATGAAAGTGCCGCGCGGACGCCGGCGAGCTAGAATCGCCTGAACCTGAGGCGTTCGCGATTCTCCTACGGTCGGCCGAGCTGCTGCAATGCCGCGCGGAGTGGAGCA
>JALHTP010000012.1 GCA_022865725.1 Methyloceanibacter sp.
GCCGCCTTGATCGGCATGCTCCACGCGATTCCGACCACGCCGCTTTACGATCGCCTCAAACAGGCTGGCCGGCTGAACGACGACGAGGCGAGCGAGCGATACGGTACCAACGTCATCCCGCTCGGCATGTCGCGCGAACAGCTGCGCGACGGATTCGTCGAGGTGATGCAGAGCGCCTACACGCCGGATGCCTATTTCGATCGCCTCGATTCGCTTTTCATCGACGATAATTTCAAGTTCACCATGCACCAGCTCCCGTATTGGGCGAGCCAGCGCGTGGCATGGGGCAAGCGATGCCTGCTCAACTATGTGAGATTCGGCGTCGTGGCCTCGCGCCTCCTGTCCATGGTGAAGGATGAGGGGCTTCGGTCGAGATATAAGCAGCAGCTCTTGCGCATGGCCCGCTTGAGATGGCGCGAGCCGCATATCCTGTTCGTCTACGCCATCAAGGTCGCAATGCACTATCACTATGCGGCGCTCACGCATGCCATGGTGCAGCGTGACGAGAGCAGCGGCGCGATGCCGGATGCGGGACGCTCCTTTTCGCGAGCGAAGCGGCGCGTCGAGGTGCAGGCGGCCGCTTAAGCGACGCCGGCGCGGAGCAGATCGTGGATGTGGATGATGCCGACGGGACGGCCGTCTTCGACCACGAAGAGCGCGGTGATGCTCGATGAGTTGATCACCTCGAGCGCGGCGCTCGCTAGAAGGTCGGGCGACACGGTCTTGGGCGCGGGCGTCATGATCTCCTGAGCACGCCGGTCGAGCAGGCCGTTGCCCATGTTCCGGCGGAGATCGCCGTCGGTGATGATGCCCTTGAGGCGGCCGTTCTCATCGACGACGCCGAGGCAGCCCAAGGCCTTCTCGGTCATGACGACGATAGCCTCGGCCATGATGGCGTCGCCGGCGGCGAGCGGCAACCGATCGCCTTTGTGCATCAGGTCGCTCACGAATTTCAGCCGCGCGCCGAGCTGGCCGCCCGGGTGCAGCGTCTTGAAGTCGCGCGCGGTGAAGCCCTTGGTCTCGAGCAGGGCGATGGCGAGGCAGTCGCCAAGCGCAAGCTGCATCACCGTCGAGGTGGTGGGCGCGAGCCCGTGCGGGCAGGCCTCCTTCGCCTGCGGCAGCGCCAGCACCAATTCCGCCGCCTCGGCAAGCGTCGACCCGGCGTTGGAGGTCACCGCGATCAGCGGCACGGCGAAGCGCCGCGAATAGGACACGATATTGCCGAGCTCGACGGTCTCGCCCGACCAGGAGAAGGCCAGGATCACGTCGTCGCGCGTGATCATGCCGAGGTCGCCGTGGCTCGCTTCGCTCGGATGCACGAAATAGGCGGGGGAGCCGGTGGAGGAAAGGGTGGCCGCGACTTTCAGCCCGACATGGCCGCTTTTGCCCATGCCGGTGACGATGACCCGGCCACGACAGCTGCGCAGGATCTCCACGGCTTCGGCGAAGCCGTCGATAAGATCGCCGGCGAGCGCCGCCTTCAGTGCGCTCAGGCCCTCGGCTTCAAGTTGCAGGGTGCGCGTCGCCGAGGCAATCGCTTCGCCGCGGTCGTCGCGCAGCAGACGATCCCGCTTAACGCCGATCGACATGATCGCATTCCCCCATTGTTGCGCCGCACCGCAAACTTTAGCACGGATTGCGGCCCCGTCAGGACGAAGACTTGCTCCGTTTCGGGGCAGGGCTAAACGCCCCGTTAACTCTATTGCCCCTAGGCTTTGCGGATCAACGGTCCGGTGGCGGGCCCCGGTTTCCGGGGCTTTCCGCCTCCAGGTGTCGATTGAGGTGCGTCCTTGCCGCGTCGCCACATCCCAAGCGCAGCGGGCGCTCTCGCTGTAGCTCTGCTTCTTGCCGCCCAGGCGCCAGCC
>JALHTP010000013.1 GCA_022865725.1 Methyloceanibacter sp.
GCTCAAGCCTTCGGCCATCAGGATCAACTCGCTCCCGACAGCATGGGCGGCTACGCACACGGCGGCCAAGCCGATCATGGCTTCGACAACTTCGCCAACGAATCCGCTCAGGATTACAGTCTAGCCTCGGGGCAAATGCCGCAAAGCGACCCGCGGCGGCAGCTGCAAGCCTTCGACGCCATTTACGATCAGCCGCCCCAGATCGCCCTGGGGTCGAGCGATCAGACCCGCCGCGCCTCGCAGGATTTCTACGAGGGCGAGCGGATCGATGCCGATTTCCTCGACGAGGGGCAGGCCCTTCCGGCGCCCGGCGCCCGCGCCAAGACGGGAATGACGATCAAAGGCCGTAGCGCCTTCATGGTCGGCAGCGCGCTTCTCGGCGCCATCGCTCTCGGCGGGGCCCTGGCCTTCGCCTATAAACAGAGCGGCGGCGGACTGAGCGGCGAGCAGCCGCCTCTGGTCCAGGCCGACAACCGGCCGGTGAAAGAGCTTCCCGATCAGCCCGGCGGGAAAGAATTTCCTCAAAAGAACAAGCTGATCTACGACCGTCTGCAAAATGGCGATGAGCCTGAGTCCGAGCGCCTCGTGCCGCGCCAGGAGAATGTCGCCGTGCCGGCCCTTCCGGCCTCGGTCGAGACCGCCGGAATGCCGGCGCCGGTCGCGACCACCGATCTGGCAACCCCGACCACCCAGGCCGTGGGCGGCGCCGAGCCCGTCGCCGTGGCTTCGGTCGACGATGGATCGATGCCTGACGGCGGTCCACGCAAGGTGAAAACCATGGTCGTGCGCCCTGACGGTTCGGTCATGGCCGCGCCTGAGGCCGCCGCCCCGGCCGAAGCTGCGGCCGTTCCCGCCCTTCCCGAGGCTCCGGCCGCTGCCGATGCCCAGCTTGCCGCCGCCGCCATTCCCCCCGCCGCCGCCGCCGCCGCTGCTGCAGCAGCACCGCAACCGGAGGCAGCGCCGCAACAGGTCGCTTCCTTGCAGGCCCCGCCGCCGCCGGCGGTCAAGCCGAAACCCGCCGCCAAGCCTCCCGTGCAGACCGCCGCGGCGACGCCGCAAGTGGCGGCCTCGACCAAATATGTCGTGCAGGTCGGCTCGAAGAAGAACCAGACCGAAGCGCTGGCAAGCTTCGCCGATATGCAGCAGAAATATCCGACCCTGCTCGCCAGCTATCGGCCGATGGTGCAGAAGGCCGACCTCGGCGCGAAGGGAACTTGGTATCGCTTGCGCATCGGCCCGATCGCCGACAAGACGGCCGCCACCAAGCTCTGCGGTCAGCTGAAGTCGCAAGGCCTGCCCGATTGCCTGGTCATGGCGCAATAGAGGGTTGATCGAGCGCTTTCTGGCCTTGACCGTGAGGCGCAGCGCACGTTAACCCGCGTCGTGGACTTCAAAGCCTTCATCTCGGGATGTGCGGGCCTCATCCTCGGCGATGCGGAGCGGCGCTTCTTTGCCGCCACGCGCCCCTGCGGGCTTATTCTCTTCGCCCGCAATGTCGAGACGCCCGCGCAGATTAGGGCGCTGATCTCCTCGTTCAAGGAAGCCGTCGAGAGCGACGAGGCGCTGGTGCTGATCGACCAGGAAGGCGGCCGCGTGCAGCGCCTGCGGCCTCCGCATTGGCGCGCCATGCCACCCGCGCGCTGCTATGGACGGCTGTACGAGACCGACCCAGAAATGGGCAAGCAAGCCGCCTTCGCCGGCGCCAGGCTGATCGCGCAGGAGCTTCACGACGCCGACATCACCGTCGACTGCACGCCCGTTCTCGACGTGCCGGAGAAGGGGGCGCATGAGATCATCGGCGACCGCGCCTTCTCGACCGACCCCGATGTCGTGATCGCGCTGGGACGCGCCGTCATGGAAGGCTGTCTTGCCGGCGGCGTTCTGCCCGTGATCAAGCATGTGCCGGGCCACGGGCGGGCCAAGGCCGACAGCCATCTGGCGCTGCCCCGCATCGACGTTACGGCGGCCGACCTCGACGCGGTCGATTTCCGGCCCTTCCGGGCGCTGCGCGATGCGCCGCTGGCCATGACCGCCCATGTCCTGTTGCCGGCCTTCGACGAGCGGCGACCGGCAAGCATTTCGCCCGTTATAATGAGCGAAGTGATTCGTGATCGGATCGGATTGACCGGCTTGGTGATGAGCGACGATCTAGGCATGAAGGCTCTTGGCGGTCCCTTCGCCGAGCGCGCCCGTAGCGTGATCGAAGCTGGGTGCGATGTGGCGCTGCATTGCGGCGGCAACCTTGCCGAGATGGTCGAGGTCGGGAACGCCGTGCCGGAGCTCGAGGGCCTCGCCGCCGAGCGCTTCGCTCGTGCCCGCGACTGCCTCCACGATCCGCAACCCTTTGATGTTGAAGAGGCATTATCTCTTGTGACGGAAGCTGCCGGCACCCATGTGGCAAGTTTAGGGGCCGACCCAACGGTGCAGGCATGAACGACGTCGAGACCGCTGTGAGCGAAGAGCCGCGAAGCGACGAGCTCTCCGATTGGGAGAGCGGGGACGCGCTTCTCGAGGAGGAAGCCGGCGACAAGCTGGTGGTCGATGTCGAAGGCTTCGAGGGGCCGCTCGATCTTCTGCTCGCGCTCGCCCGCACCCAGAAGGTCGATCTCGCCAAGATCTCGGTGCTGGCGCTCGCCCAGCAATATCTCACCTTCATCGCCGAGGCGCGCCGCCTCAGGCTCGAGATCGCCGCCGACTACCTGGTCATGGCGGCGTGGCTGGCCTTCCTCAAATCGAAGCTGCTGCTGCCGGCCGAGCCGTCCGAAGAGGGCGAGCCGACCGGCGCCGAGCTTGCCGCTCTCCTTGCCTTCAGGCTGAAGCGCTTGCATGCCATGCGCGAAGTCTCGGCGCAGCTGATGACGCGCAAACGTCTCGGCCGCGACGTGTTCGCGCGGGGGCTCCCCGAGCCGACCCGCATCACCCGCAAAAGCACGTACGACGCCAATGTCTACGATCTGCTCAAGGCCTATTCCCAGCAGCGCCAGCGGACGGCGGTGCACAGCCTGCAGCTCAGGCAGCGCACCGTATGGTCGCTGAAAGAGGCGCGCGAGGAGCTCGAGCGGCTGCTCGGCGTGAATATCGATTGGGCGCCGCTCGATCTGCTTCTCGCCGAGTTCCTGGTCGAGCCCGAGCTCAAGCGCACCGTGCTTGCGTCGAGCTTCACCGCGACCTTGGAGATGACGCGCGAGGGCACGCTCGAAATTCGCCAGTCGAAATCGTTTGCGCCGCTTCTGATCCGCCGCCGCGAGCGCGCCGCATGAGCATGATCCAACAGTAAGCAACAACAACGAGGGCAGGGGATGACAGCGAAGCAATTGAGTAGGGTGGAGGCAATGCCGGAAGACGAGACGGAGCGCGCAAGATTGGTCCCGCGCCTTCCCTTGCCGCTGCCCTCCAATGTGATCGCGTTGCAGTCGACCGACCGGCGCGAGAAATTGCGCATCGTCGAGGCGCTGCTGTTCGCTGCCGCCGAGCCGCTCGACGAGGGGGCGATCGCCCGGCATTTCGTCGAGGGCGAGGATGTGAAGGCGCTGCTCGAGGAGCTGCAAAGCTCCTATGCCGGGCGCGGCGTCAATCTCCTGCGCGTCGCCGGCAAATGGGCCTTCCGCACCGCCGAGGACCTTTCCTTCCTGCTGGAGAAGCAGGCCGTCGAGCAGCGCCGCCTATCGCGCGCGGCGCTGGAGACACTCGCCATCATCGCCTATCACCAGCCGGTGACCCGCGCCGAGATCGAGGAGATCAGGGGCGTCAGCACCTCGAAAGGCACCATCGACGTTCTGCTCGAGACCGGCTGGATCAAATTGCGCGGACGCCGCCGCGCGCCCGGGCGTCCCGTGACCTACGGCACCACCGAAGCCTTCCTCGAGCATTTCGGCTTCGACTCCATCCAGGACCTGCCGGGGCTCAACGAGCTGAAAGGCGCAGGGCTGCTCGATTCCAACCTGCCTCCCGGCTTCTCCATGCCGAACCCCGACGATGCGTCCGATCTTCGCGAGGACGAGGAGCCGCTCGAGGACGAGCCGCTCGGCGAGGGCGACGACGACGAGGATGGCGAGGGTTCCGAGCGCGAATAGCCGGACGCCCGCTTGCCGGTTGCGCGCGGCCCGCTCAAGCGCCTAGATGGGCGCCATGCTCGACTTTTTGAAAGCGCGCGCCTTTGGCGCTGCCGCGAACCGGCGCGGGCGAAGCGCCCATGGCGGCGCAGCGCGCGGCAAGGCCGCCGTCACCTTTGCCGCGAGGCTCACCTTCGAGGACGTGTCGCGCCGTTTCGGCGATGCGTTTGCGCTCGACCATGTGAGCCTCGACATCGCGCCCTCGGAGATCCTCTGCCTGCTCGGGCCGTCCGGCTGCGGCAAGTCGACCCTGCTCAGGATCGCCGCGGGCGTCGAGCGCCCGAGTTCGGGCCGCGTTCTGCTCGACGGCCAGGAGGTGGCGGGCCCCAACCGCTTCGTGCCGCCGGAGAAGCGCGGCATCGGCCTCATGTTCCAGGACTTCGCGCTGTTCCCGCATCTCTCGATCCTCGACAATGTCGCTTTCGGCCTCAAATCGCTGAGCCGCAGCGAGGCCCGCGCCGAAGCCTTCTCCGCGCTCGAGCGGGTGGGCTTGAGCCATTACGCATCCGAATATCCGCACATCCTTTCCGGCGGCGAGCAGCAGCGCGTGGCGCTGGCACGAGCCATAGCGCCAAGGCCAAGCGTGCTTCTCATGGATGAGCCGTTCTCCGGCCTCGACCCGCGGCTTCGGGAGAAGATGCGCGAGGAGACGCTCGCCATCCTGCACGAGACGCGCGCCACCTCGATCGTCGTCACC
>JALHTP010000140.1 GCA_022865725.1 Methyloceanibacter sp.
ATAGACCTCACGGTCGTCAGCCAGCTCCTGGCAGGGCCTCGTAGTGGACCCGGGCGGAGTGTCCGGCGCCGCCCGGGTGAACATGCTGCGCGCATGAACCCGCGGGCGCCACGCCTCGTCCCGCCTCACGACGCCTCATGAGAACGCCCCTCAGTGGAGGTGGATGCAGTGTAACGGAGGTTTGGAGGGCGGGGATAAGTTTGGCGCTCTTTCAACCATGACATCTGTATCAACGGCCCGACCTGCCTGACGCGCCGACTTTCTGAGATTGGCGTCTGCCGGCCTGGCCGTCCGGCCTCAGAATCAGAGGGCATCACGGAGGATGCTGCCTAAGTTTGACATTGGGTCAAATACCGGGAGGACCTTTTGCCCTTCCTTTTTCTTTTTCGGAAGACCGACACCGGCTGTCCCTTCCGTACTGTGTCCTGCATAAGCCTTGCCGCTTGACCTCTGAATCCCATCTCCCCACCCCCATCACCGAAAGCACCGACTCCATAGCCAACCGCTATTGGGCAAATGCCGTCTACAGGCTCACCTATCTGTTGTTCGAACGGCCCCATGGCCCGCCGGTCGGACTTCAGATCAACCGGCCAAACCCTAAAGGAGAACCATTATGAAGAAGCTCATCCTCGCCGTCGCCCTCGTCGTCGCCTCGGCCGCGCCCGTTCTGGCCGACGGTTTCTCGAACCCCTACAGCACCAACCGCTAACCTAACTCTCGAAGGAGATACCCCCATGAAGAAGCTCATCCTCGCATTCGCTCTCGTCGTCGCTTCCGCCGCGCCCGTCCTGGCCGACGGTTTCTCGAACCCCTACAGCACCAACCGCTAACCAGCACTCTCGAAGGAGATACCCCCATGAAGAAGCTCATCCTCGCCGTCGCCCTGGTCGTCGCTTCAGCGGCGCCGGTGTTGGCCCAAGGTTTCCCGAACGCCTACATGACCCGCTAGCCGCCGACGACTAAGGGATCGAGGGACCGCATGACCAACCTCTTCCCACTTCCTTATTGGGCACCCGCTCTCCAGCGGGTGCCCAAACCGCTCCAGCGTCTCGACGAGGCGTTCACCCTCGGGGAGCGCGCGCGCAAGGGCGGGCCCCGGCACGACCGCAACGCTACCCACTCGTCATCGCCGGGCTCGACCCGGCGATCCCTTCCACTGGCGCGTCCACTCGCCGAGCGGTAGCGGCGTGGATGACCGGATCAAGTCCGGGCATGACGAGGTTGGGAGGCTGCGACCCCACGACAAACGTCTCCCCGTAAGGGGAGCGATGAAAAGCGAGATCACATCCCCATCGAAGCCGCCTTGTTCAGCAGCGCCTCGGCCTGGCGGATCGAGGCGATGTCGATCAGCCTTCCGTCGAGCGACACCGCGCCCTTGCCTTCTTTCGCCGCCTGCTTCATCGCCTCGACGATGCGCTTGGCCTTGGTGACCTCGGCTTCCGAGGGCGTGAACACCTTGTTGGCGAGCTCGACTTGGGAGGGATGGATCGCCCATTTGCCCTCGAAGCCGAGCACCGCGGCGCGCTTTGCCGCCGCAAGATAGCCGTCGGGATCGGAGAAATCGCCGAACGGCCCGTCGATGGGGCGCAAGCCGTAAGCGCGGCAAGCGACCATCATGCGCGACAGCGCGTAGTGCCAGGGGTCGTTCCAGTAATAGGAACGGGGCCCGCCGCCCTCGTCCTTGTCGGCGAGAATGCCGTAA
>JALHTP010000141.1 GCA_022865725.1 Methyloceanibacter sp.
ATGGGCGTCGACATCATCGAGGCCGGCTTCCCCATCGCCTCGGAAGGGGATTTCAGCAGCGTCCAGGAGATCTCCCGCCGCGCCAAGACTGCGGTGATCTGCGGGCTGGCGCGCGCGCAGTTCAAGGACATCGACCGTTGCGCGGAGGCGATCAAGCCTGCGGTGCGCGGGCGTATCCACACTTTCATCGGCACCTCGCCGCTGCATCGCATATATCAGATGGGGATCGACGAGAAGGAAGTGCTGGAGCGGGTCACGGCCTCGGTCACGCGCGCGCGAAGCTATACCGACGACGTCGAATGGTCGGCGATGGACGCAACGCGCACCGAGCATGACTTCCTCTGCCGCTGCGTCGAGGCCGCCATCAAGGCAGGCGCCACCACCGTCAACATTCCGGACACCGTCGGCTACGCCACGCCCGACGAGTTCGCGAGCCTCATCCGCATGATCGTCTCCCGCGTGCCGGGCGCCGACAAGATTGTGCTCTCCACGCACTGCCACAACGATCTCGGCCTGGCCGTCGCCAACTCGCTGGCCGGCGTCGGCGGCGGGGCGCGGCAGGTTGAATGCGCCGTCAACGGTCTCGGCGAGCGCGCCGGCAACGCCGCGCTGGAAGAAATCGTCATGGCCATCAGGACGCGGGCCGACATCATGCCGTTCTGGACCGGCATCGACACCACCATGCTGACGCGGGCGTCGAGGCTCGTCAGCCGCGTGACCGCCTTCCCGGTGCAGTACAACAAGGCCATCGTCGGACGGAACGCCTTCGCCCATGAAAGCGGCATCCATCAGGACGGCGTGCTGAAACACGCCGAGACCTTCGAGATCATGACGCCCGAGAGCGTGGGCTTGAAGGAATCCTCGCTGGTGATGGGCAAGCATTCGGGACGCCATGCCTTCCGCGAGAAGCTGAAGGAGCTCGGCTATGAGCTCGGCGACAATGCGCTTGAGGATGCCTTCGTGCGTTTCAAGGCGCTCGCCGATCGCAAGAAGCACGTCTATGACGAGGATCTCGAGGCGCTGGTCGATCAGGAGATCGCCTCCGCCCATGACCGTATCAAGGTGGTGGCGCTGACGGTGATCGCCGGCACCGGTGGCCCGCAAAAGGCGACCATCACGCTCGACATCGACGGCAAGCAGCATACCTGCGAGTCGAGCGGCGACGGACCGGTCGACGCGACCTTCAAGGCGATCAAGGCGATCGTGCCGCATGAGGCGCGGCTGCCGCTCTACCAGGTGAGCGCGGTGACGGAAGGAACCGACGCCCAGGCCGAGGTGAGCGTCAGGTTGGAGGCCGACGGCAAGACCGTCACCGGCCGCGGCTCCGACACCGACACCATGGTCGCCTCGGCGCGGGCTTATGTCAGTGCACTGAATAAATTGCTGGCGCGCGAGGCGCGGCGCAAGCCCGAGACGATGCTCGCCTCGTGACACGCAAGCGTCACGAATCGGTTGCGAAGAGCAATTGCCCAAGGTTCAGGCGGCCGGCGTCTCGCCGGCCGTCTTGCCATCGCGGCGGAATTCGAAGGCGAGGGGCCGGATTGGCTGCGAACCTTCACGGCGCCCTTTAATTCAACCGCGGCGCCTGGGTGGTAAACGGGCAAGCTTGCCACAATTGGACTGCGCTCCGGTCGCAGGTCAGCGCAAGCGAATTGTTTTTGTAAAACAGGCCTCCAACGCATTGCCCGCCATTTCGATTTGCCGCAACATGCAAACCGCGCGCGACGGACGGCGGAGAACCGATCGCAGGCAGCCGGCTTCTGTCGCTCGCGTATTTCGGTGGCGTTCAGGGCTCCCATCACGGTGAGCCGATTGGGGCGGGCGTATGTTCTCGCGAGCCTGGGGCTTTGTCTCGCACGACATGGCCATCGATCTTGGCACGGCGAACACGCTGGTTTACGTGCCCGGGCGGGGGATCGTTCTCGACGAGCCTTCCGTCGTCGCGGTCACGACCCGGCGGGACGGCGAGCGCGAGGTCATCGCTGTCGGCCATGAGGCCAAGACGATGCTTGGACGCACTCCGAGCAAGATCGAGACAATTCAACCGCTCCGCGACGGCGTGATTGCCGATTTCAACGCCGCCGAGGAGATGATCAAGCATTTCATCCGCCGCGTGAGCCGGCGCGGGATGTTCACCGGTCCGCGCATCATGATCTGCGTGCCGGCCAGCGCGACCCCGGTCGAGCGCCGCGCCGTGCATGAAGCAGGCCTGTCGGCCGGCGCGCGGCGCGTCTATCTGATCGAGGAGCCGGTCGCGGCGGCGATCGGCGCCGGACTTCCGATCTCGGAGGCGCGCGGCTCGATGATCGTGGACATCGGCGGCGGCACCACCGATATCGCCGTGCTCTCGATGGGAAGCGTGCTCTATTCGCGCTCGGTGCGCAGCGCCGGCAACGCTTTCGACGAGGCGATCGTCAATTATGTCCGCTTCAAATACAACCTCCTGATCGGCGCCACGAGCGCCGAGACGATCAAGAAGGAGTCGGGCTGCGCCGTCGCCAAGTCCAATGGCGAGCGCGTGCCGATCCATATCAAGGGCCGGGACCTGCAGCGCGGCTTCCCCAGCGAGATCACGCTCGAGCCGCACGACATTGCCGAGGCCTTGACGCTGCCGATCCAGCAGATCGTCGGCGGAATCAGGCATGCGCTTGCCGATGTGCCGCCGGAGCTCACGGCCGATGTCTGCGATTCCGGCATCTGGCTGACGGGCGGCGGCGCGCTCTTGGAAAGGCTCGATGTCAGGCTTACGCACGAAACCGGAGTCAAGTTCAGGATTGCCGAGGACCCTCTGCGCTGCGTGGTGCGCGGAACCGGCAAGGCCCTGGAGCAGCTCGACACCATGGCTGGATTTCTGATCAAGCCGTGAGCCGGTCATAAGCGGGGAGGGGCTTGCCGGCTGCGCAAGCCCCAAGATGAGGGGGGTGGCGAATTGGCGCCCCTCCAAGGAAGACGCGGCAAATGCGCCGGCGGAGTTCACCGTTCAAGCCGAGGCCACGCCGATCCTGGCGGGCCCCAGGCGAGCTGTTGAATTTCACGCTCTATTTCCTCTGCGCCGTGCTTTTGGTCTTGAGCCGCATCGGACACAATGCGGTCGTCGACGTGCGCGACCACTTCGTTGACCTGTCGGCCCCCTTGCTCGAAGCGGCTTCCGCGCCGGTCATCATGGGGCGCCACGCCTTGGCGCGCGTTCGTTCCTATGTCGGCCTGCTCGACGAGATCGACCGGCTGAAGGCCGAGAACGAGCAGCTCAAGCAATGGGAGTGGCGCGCCAAGCTGCTCGAGGGCAACGTGGCGCATCTCCGCTCGCTGCTGAGCGCCGTCGACGAGCCGGCTTTGCATTTCATCACGGGCAGCGTCATCGCCGATGCGCGCGGTCCCTTCCTGCGCAGCGCGCTCATCAATCTTGGGCGGGACAACGGCGTGCGCGTCGGCTACGCCGTGATCAACGGCGACGGCCTGGTCGGCCGCACCGTCGATGCCGGCGCCTCGGTTTCCCGGGTGCTTCTGCTCAACGACCTCAACAGCCGCATACCCGTTCTGGTCGGGCCCGCGGGCGTGCGGGCGCTCGCCTCGGGCGACAACAGCGCGGAGCTGAAGCTCGATTTCCTCCCTGACGGCGCGTCGCTTTACCCCGGCGACGAGGTGTACACCTCGGGCAGCGACGGCGTGCTGCCGCGGGGTTTGCGCGTCGGCACGATGAGCGGCTCTCCCGGCGCCTTCAAGGTTCGCCCCCATGCCGAGCTGAGTTCGCTCGATGTGGTGAGCGTGCTCTTCTTCGACACGCCCGCTTTGACGAGCACCGATCCGCCGGCCGACCCCGTCGAGCGCTCGCTCTCGGCGATGCCCGAAGACCTGCAAGCGCCTGAAAGTGCATCGGCGCCCACGGCCGCGAACGAGCCGGTCCCGATCGGCGAACCGGTCACACAGACTGGAGCGGCCGGGGACGTATCACCGAGCGAAGGCGTAGCGCAAGCCCAGCAATGAACGCCATCCTGCCAGCTCTTTCGGTGCTCTTTGCGGTGTTTGCCACCGCAGTGCCGTGGGGCCTTCCAGCCGATGCGACATTCATCCTGCCGCTGGTCGTGGTGATGATGGTGTTTTGCTGGCGCGTGCTTCCCGGTGCCGATCTGTCGCCAATCGCCGCCATGCTGCTCGGCCTGCTGACCGATGTGATGAGCGGGGGACCGCTCGGGTTCTGGGCGCTCATGGCCTTGATCGGCGCAACCGCGGGCGGCCGCGCGCCTAAGCTCATCGACGGGCAGGACATGAACAGGCTTTGGCTCGTCTGGGGCGCGGTTGCCTGTGGCGTGGCGGGCCTCGGCTGGCTGATCGCCTCGCTCTATTTCCTGCGCTGGATCGACTGGTGGCCGATTGCCTTCGGCGCGCTGGCCTCCATCGCGCTCTTCCCGGTCGTGCTGCACGGTCTCCTTTGGATCAGGCGCGGGCGCCTCAAGCCGGGCTTACGCATGCTCTATGGGAGATGGACGTGAAGGCGCGTGACCGAGACCGTGACGACGGGCTCAAGCTCCGCCGCCGCTTCTCGCGGCGCGCCGTCCTGGTCGGCGCCGGGCAGGCCGGATTGTTCGGGCTGCTGCTCTGGCGCCTGCGTCAATTGCAGATCCTGGACACCTCGGAATACCGGCTGCTGTCCGACGAAAATCGCATGACCATGCAGCTGGTGGCGCCCGCGCGCGGGGCGATCTATGACCACCTCGGCAGGCTGATCGCCGAGGATCGAGAGAATTTCCGCATTCTCGTCATACCGGCCTACTGCAAGGACCTGAAGGCGACGCTCGCCGCCGTGTCCCGCATCGTCCCCATTGCGGCGGTCGACAAGGACCGCGTCATGCGGGCGGCGCGGCGCCAGAGCGGTTACTTCCCGGTGCTGGTGACCGAAGGTCTCACCTGGCGCCAGTTCACGCTGCTCAGTCTGCTCGCGCCTCAGTTTCCCGGCGTGCGGACCGACCGGGCGACCTATCGCCATTACAGCCATGCCAGCAGCATGGCCCATGTGGTCGGCTATGTCGGCATGGCCGGCAAGGCCGAGGTCGACGAGGACCCGATGATGCGGGTGCCCGGATTTCGCACCGGCAAGGCCGGGATCGAAAAGGGCTTCGACCGCGCGCTGAGAGGACAGCCGGGCACCGTCAAATATGAAGTCGACGCCCACGGACGCGTGATCCGCGAGCTCGGCGCAACTCCGAGCGTGCGCGGCAAGGACATGGCCCTCACCATCGATCAAGAGCTGCAAACGATAGCGCTCAAGCGGATCGAGGGCCTGCGCGTCGCCTCCATCGTCGTGCTCGACGCGGTCACGGGCGCGATCCGCGTCATGGCGTCTTTCCCCACCTTCGATCCCAACGAGGTCGCCTTCAAGGTCAATCTCGAGCGATGGAAGGAGCTGGCGAGAGACAAGGACCATCCGCTGGAAAATCGCGCGCTGCGCGGAGTCTATCCTCCCGGCTCGACCTTCAAGGTGGTCACCGCGCTGGCCGGCCTTAGCGCGGGCGTGATCACGCCTGAGGAACGCATGACCTGCCCCGGCTTCTATATGTTCGGGCGCCATCGCTTCCGCTGCTGGAAGCGCCACGGCGGGGGCATCGACGTGCACCAGGCCATCAAGCAGTCCTGCGACTTCTATTTCTACGAGACAGTGAAGCGGTTGGGCATCGATCGCCTTGCCGTCATGGGGCGCGAGCTCGGCCTCGGCCAGAGTCATGAACTTGGCTTTGGGGGGCAGAAGCAAGGCATCATGCCCGACGTCGCTTGGAAGCGCGCGGCGCTTGGGCAACCCTGGTATCCCGGCGAGACTATCAGTTGCGGGATTGGCCAGGGCTATGTCGCGGCGACGCCGCTCCAGCTCGCCGTGGTGTCCGCGCGCATCGCCACGGGCAGAGCCGTGTTGCCGCACTTGATCGCCAAGGCCGAGGGCGAGGCTGAGCCCGCTCTGCTGAACATCGATCCGGTGCATCTCGAGCTCGTCCGCGCCGGCATGGTGGCCGTTGTGAATGAGCCGGGCGGCACTGCCGTGCGCTCGGCGCTGACCATCCCGGACATGCAAATGGCGGGAAAGACCGGCACCTCCCAAGTGATCAGCGCGAAAAACCGTGGGTTCCTCAAAGGCTGGGACGGCGAAACCCACGCCCTCTTCATCGCCTATGCGCCGGTCGGCGCGCCCCGTTACGCCGCGGCCTGCGTCGTCGAGCATGGCGGCGGCGGGTCGCGCGCGGCGGCTCCGGTGGTGCGCGACGTAATGACCGAGATCCTGTTGCGCGATCCGGCGGCCAAGCCTGGCTTAGCCGCCGGCAATCAGGCGGACGACTCTGCTTCAATCGCCGCCGTGGAGCCGGCCCAATGAAGGCGCTGTTCGCCGAGGGCTTCGAGCGGCCCCAGCTTCTCTTGAAGAAGAAGCTGCTGTTGCTCAATTGGCCGTTCCTGCTCCTCATCACCGCCATCACGCTGATCGGTGTCGCCGCGCTCTATTCGGTGGCGGGAGGCGCGCTCGAGCCTTGGGCGAGCCGGCATGTGGTGCGCTATTGCTTTGGCCTCGCGCTTCTGTTCGCCATCGCGCTCTCCGATATCCGCTGGTGGCTGCGCGCGGCCTATCCGCTGTATCTTGTGGCGCTCCTCATGCTGGCCGCGGTGATCGTCTTCGGCGTCGAGAGCGGCGGGGCCAAACGCTGGCTCGGCTATGGCGAGTTCAGCTTCCAGCCTTCCGAGATGATGAAGATCGCGCTCGTTCTCGCGCTTGCGCGCTACTACCAGTGGCTTTCCCCGAGGCAGGTCTCGTGGCCTTATGCCGTGCTGCCGCCGCTTCTCATGATGGGAGGGCCGGTCCTTCTGGCGCTCGATCAGCCCGATCTCGGCACCGCGGCGCTGTTCGGCATCATCGGCGGGGGCCTTCTGTTCCTTGCCGGCGTGAGCTGGATTTATTTCCTCGGCGCGTTCGTCGGCGTCATCGTGGTGCTGCCGCATGTGTGGGAGCGGCTGCACGACTATCAGCGCGAACGCATCCTCACCTTTATCGATCCGGACCGCGATCCGCTCGGCTCCGGCTATCATATCCTGCAATCCAAGATCGCCATCGGCTCGGGCGGATTTATGGGCAAGGGCTTCATGCAGGGCACGCAAGCCCAGCTCAATTTCCTCCCCGAGAAGCACACCGACTTCATCTTCACCATGTTCTCCGAGGAGATGGGCTTCATCGGCGCGGCCGTGCTGCTGGCGCTCTACCTTCTCGCGCTGATATTCATCACCTATATGGCGCTCAGATGCCGGAGCACCTTTCCGCGGCTCGTGGCCGCCGGCATGGGGCTTTGCCTGTTCGCCTATGTCTTCATCAACGTGGCGATGGTGACGGGGCTCGTGCCCGTCGTGGGCGTGCCGCTGCCGCTCGTCTCTTATGGCGGCACCTCGATGCTGACCATGATGGTGGGCCTGGGCTTCGTGCTCAACGCCCATGTCAACGGGGCGACCCGCATCAGGCGGGAGGAGCTCGGGCCATTCTGGTGAGCCTCGTGGCGCGAACTGGACAGGGGCGTAAGGGCAATGCTAGAGGGTGCCTCTCTTTGAAAGCCGCTGATTAAGAGTCAGCTGCTCAAAGGGCGCATAGCTCAGGTGGTAGAGCAGCTGACTCTTAATCAGCGGGTCGTAGGTTCGAGTCCTACTGCGCCCACCAGCCTTCGCTGCGCGGCAGCGGAGGCTGCCACGCGAGAGCGCGAAGGCGGGCACGCTGTGCTCGCGCAGCTACGGCTCGGCAAGCCATCGCCTCGGTGAGGTTTGAGGCGAGGAGGATTAGATCGATGACCAAGGCTTTGCTCGTGGCTTCCGTCCTCGCATTCGGCCTGAGCTTTTCGGCCGTCGCCGCCACGCAAGGCGAGTTCGACGGCGAATGCGTGATGGGGCTCGCGCAGGGCAAGGACATCAAGACCGACTGCTCCGTCAGCACCGTCTATGGCGGCAAGACCTATTGCTTCGGCAACGAGACGGCACGCCAGGTCTTCCTCAAGAAGCCCGACGAGTTTCTCCTCCAGGCGCAGATTTTCTATTCCAGCAAGCCGCAATAGGGGCGCGCCCCGCGTTCCGGAGCGCCTAGGAGCCGCTCGGCTCCGATTGCGCGGCGAACAGCGTCCCGTCGGTATCGGTGATGGCGACGTCGAGGCTGTTGTCGGCGCCGCGCCCGAAGGTGAACCGGAAATTCGGGTTGGTCGAGATCGAGAAGGTGCTCTGCATCTGGAACACCAGCTCGCCGCCGCGCTTCACGATCATCTCCTTGACGAAGCGCGCCGGGATGTAGCCGGCGGTGTTGATGTCGAGCTGCATGCCGTTGCTGTTCGGATGCTTGAGCATCACCTGGCCCGACCAGATCGGGCTCGCATCGATTGCCGGCGGGAAGGTCTTGACGAGCATCTTGCCGAGGTCCGCGTTCTCGGCGTCGGGGTCCTTGGCATTCATCGCTCCGCAACCGCCCGCCGCCGCCACGAATTTGCTCGCCATATGCAGCGTGCCGTCCTCGGTCTCGAGCACTGCGCGCACATAGGAGAAATTGTCGATGCGCACGCGGGTGGAGAAGCTTCGCTCGCCGCCTTTGCCGGAAGCCGGCCCGAAGCTAAGCGTCGCGACTCTGGGGTCGGGATTCTTGTCGATGAAGATCGTCAGCGACTTGAGGTTTTGCGCGACGTGTGGCGGCACGCGCACGGTCAAGGGCACGAGTGACGCGTCTTCGGCGGTTCCGGGGATCTCGAGCACGACCGTGCCATCCTCGGCCTCGATCGCCCGATCGCCGAAGGCCTGCTGCTTGAGCGTGGGCCAAACGTCTTCCTCGGCATTGGCTGCCGGGGAGAGCAGAAGCACTAAGGCGAGCGCGGCGCCGCCGGCACAGCCTAGGCCTTTCAGGGGGAGGGGCATGGGAACCATCCTCTTGCTATTCGCTGGCATCATATCACTCCCATTCGAGTTCGGCGAATGCCGCAGTGACGTTGCGGACATGATAGTGGTCGAACAGCTTCCAGGCGTCGCGCTCGGAGAAGCCTGCCGTCTTGACGGCGTCCTCCAAGGTCTTGCCGTCCTTGATCAATTGCCTGACATCGGCGGCGATCGCCGCCAGATAGCGTTGCTCGGGCGTTAGCGCGCGGGGCAGCTCCATGGCATGGGGCCCGTGTCCCGGGACGACGCGCGCGGCCTTCCTTTGCGCAAGCTCGTCGATCAGCGCGAGCCAGCCTTTGATCGACCCGTCAAGGGTCGGCACATGCACCGAGAACAGGAGATCACCGAGGAACAGCGTGTCGGTCGCGCTGTCGGTGATGATGAGATCGTTGTCGGTATGCGCGGTCCGCTGCGTCTCCAGCACGAGGCTGCGGCCGCCGAGGTCGAGCGTGGTGGCGTTCTCGACCGCAAGCGTCGGCATGATGATCTCGATCCCCTCGAACGCCGCCTCGCCCAGCATCGTCTTGTTGATGGCGAGATAGCGCTCGGCGCGGGAGCCGAGGCCGCGCGCGAGCTTGTAATGACCGACGAAAGTCGGATTGTCCTCTTTGAAGGCCGCGTTGCCGAAGACATGGTCGGGATGCATGTGGGTATTGATCACATAGCGGATCGGCTTGTCGGTCACGGCGCGGATGGCCGCCCTGAGCTCGCGTCCCGCCACCGCGCTTCCGAGCGTATCGATGACCGCGACCGCATCGGTCCCGACCACGAAGCTTGCATTGGCCATGTCGCCGCGATTTTCCGGCGATTGCAGCTCGTAGCGCCCCTGATGCACGAAGATGCCGGGCGCGACTTCGCTGACCTCGAGACGATCGGCGGCCTCTGCCGGCACGTAACGGAGGAGGGGGGACGCCGCC
>JALHTP010000142.1 GCA_022865725.1 Methyloceanibacter sp.
GCCCTGTTCCAGCATTTCGCGCCGCGGATCAAGACCTTCATGCAGCGTTCCGGATCGAGCGAGGCGCGCGCCGAGGAACTGGCTCAGGAAACCATGCTGGCCGTCTGGCGGAAGGCCTTGCTGTTCGACCCGGCCAGCGCCACCGCGGCGGCCTGGGTATTCACGATTGCCCGCAATCTGCGGATCGACGATTACCGGCGCGGACACCGTGGTGGAGGTGTGGTGGAGATCACGGATATCGCAATCGAGTTTCAGGTGGACGAGTCGCCGCAGCCGGACGCTCGCTTGGCCTCCTCGCAGACGGAAGCGCGCGTGCAAACCGCGCTGGCCGCGCTTTCGGACGAGCAGAAGCGCGTGGTCGAACTGTCGTTCTTCGAGGAAAAGGCGCACGCGGAAATCGCAACAATTCTGGACATTCCGCTGGGCACGGTGAAGTCCAGGCTGCGGTTGGCGATGGGCAGGCTTCGAAATTTGCTGGGTGAACTGTCATGAGCATTGAACATCATCCCGACGACTCGATGTTGGCGGCCTTCGCGGCCGGCACGCTCGATCATGGGCAGCACGTTGCGATTGCCACGCACCTCGTGTCCTGTCCGCAATGCCGCGCCTTCATGCACGCCATGGAGCATGTCGGCGGCGCCGTGCTGTCACGCCTGTCGCCGGCTCCGATGTCGAGCAATGCGCTGAAACAGGCCGAGGCGCGGTTGAACGAGACGCCCCTGCCGGCCGCGATCCCTGCGGCCCCGACGGTGTCCGAGACCGAAGTTTCGGCATTGCCGGAGTTCGTGCGCCGCTACCGGTTCGGCAGTTGGACGTGGATCGCGCCCTCCGTGCATGTACGTCCCATCGTGCTGCCGCAGACGAGCGACACGTGCGTCTTTCTGCTCAAGTCCGGCCCCGGAACGAAGATGCTCCAGCATTCCCACACCGGCATCGAGATGACGTGCGTCCTCACTGGTGCGTTCAGCCACGACGGCGGACACTATGGGCCGGGCGATTTCGATTTTGGCGATGAGACCGTGGATCACCAGCCGGTCGTCGATGCCGGCCTGGAATGCATTTGTCTGGTCGCCATGCAGGGCGAGCTTCGCCTGAATGGTCTGATCGGCCGGCTCATGCAGCCCTTCGTGCGGTTGTGAGCGCGGGTCGTGAGTCTGCTCCAGCTCGGGATCGTTTCAGGATGCATCGGTGCCGGGCTTTGCGCGATGATGGCGGCGGCCTGGCGCATCCAGCAGAGAACCGGAAACTCCGGCTGGGTCGATGTGACGTGGACCTGCGGTACCGGCGGCGTGGCGTTCGTTGCCGCGATGATTCCGCTCGGACCGGGACCGTGGCCGCACTGGCGGCAAGTCACGGTGGCTGCTCTCGTCGCTTGCTGGTGCCTGCGGCTCGGGCTGCATATCGCTGCCCGCAATCGTGCGATCACAGACGATCCGCGCTACCGCCAGTTGACCGCGCAATGGGGAGATGACGCCGCGCGCAGGATGTTCTGGTTCCTGCAGTCGCAGGCCGCGGTCGGAAGCGTCCTAGCGCTTTCAATCGCGCTGGCGGCGCACAATTCCAATCCTGCCTTGCGCATTCAGGACATGCTCGGCGTTGCTCTCCTGATCGGAGCCATCATCGGGGAAGCGACCGCGGACCGGCAGTTGCGGCAATTCGCGTCCAATCCGGCAGACCGGAATGCCGTGTGTGACGTCGGCCTGTGGCGGTGGTCGCGCCATCCGAATTACTTTTTTGAATGGCTGTCGTGGCTCGGCTATCCGCTGATCGCGATCGATGCTTCGGGACACAATCCGTATGGCTGGCTCGCGTTGCTTGCACCGGCCTGCATGTACTGGGTGCTCGTCCATGTCTCCGGCATCCCGCCGCTCGAAGAGCACATGCTCCGCTCGCGGGGCGAGGCATTTCGTGCCTATCAGAAGCGCACCCGGCCGTTCTTTCCGTTGCCGAGATTCTGATCGCGTCAGCCGCCGCCAACCAGCTTCGTCACCGTCCAAAACGACACCGCCGACACAATAGCTGCGAGCAAGGTGCCCCATGCGACGTCGATCAAGGTGAGTTGCGTCGTCCAATTGCGCAACGTGGCCTGGTTGGTCAGATCATAGGTCGCGTAGGTAAAGAAGCCAAACAACGCTCCGTACAGAGTGGCGCTCCCGATCGATCCGCTCCTTAGGGCGGGATTGACGGCGAAGATCAAAAGCCCGATGGGATAGAGCAAATAAAATGCGATCGCCGGCGGCAGGTTGACTCCAGATATTGCAATGTCTCCGAGCGTCGGCCGGTAGAAGCGCGGCGCCATCATGGCAAGCCACACCATGTCGCACGCGACAAACGTCATAAGCGCGGCGAGATAGCCAACTCCATAAGTCATGATTGCAGCCCCATCGTTGCTTGGAACACGATCCAATGCGTGTCCAACTCAATCTGTGATGCATACGTTGGTTCGGGGCGAATGGATCATGTGAGGCGGGATGCTCAGATCGAAATATTCAGTCTGAAACGGCGGCTTTAATGAGTACACGGCCTAGTTTGATACTGCCGACTCATGCGATCCCCCACATCAATACCAGTGAACTCTCGGCCACAGTTCCGCGCTGCCAGCTTGCATGCGCTGGGCCGGCGGCTTGATTGAGGCGAAAGACCTGCCTTAATTTGCGGCAAAAGTCATGCTTGGGTCTGCTCAGCGGTTGGGTACCGCCGCGGCCGAACTTTGCTTCTTCGTATTTGGGCGAATTCGACAGGCCGCCTCAGGGGGAAGGGCGAATGTTGATTTTTGCGAGGCACGGCCTCCGAGTCCGCCAAGCCGGGACAGTGACAGTGGCGGTCACGCTCCTTTCACTGGCCTTCTTGCTGGCGGGCTGCGCTTCACGCCCCGAAGTGGGTGCGTTGCTCTCAAATCACGTCGAAAGCGCCGTAGGTAAGGACCACACCATTCTGGTGGCGACGACCCGTGAGCGAGACTCTCGACCGGGCACATATTTCGGCGGTGAACGAGCACAGTCCGTCAGCTATGCAACGGTGACCGTGGCTGTCCCACCAACGCATGTGCCCGGGAAGATAGAGTGGCCGTCGAGGGCGCCAGGCAATCCCGAGACGGATTTCGTTGTCCGTGACGCTGCATATCTCGATAGCGAAAAAGAGTTCATCAAAACACTCAATGCCCAATTAGCCGTGCGCCCGCCCGGAAAGCGGAGGGTGTTCGTTTTTATCCACGGCTACAACACGATGTTCGCGGAAGGGCTCTATCGCTTTACCCAAATCGTGGATGACGCCGACGCCCCTGCTGTCCCAGTCCTTTTTACCTGGGCCTCGCGGGGGCACGTGACGGATTACGTCTACGACTCTAATAGCGCGACGGCGGCGCGCGATGAGCTCGAGCACACGCTGCGCTTGGTGTTTGCTAGCAATGCAGAAGAAGTCAACATCCTCGCGCATTCGATGGGCAACTGGGTGACCGTCGAGGCTCTTCGCCAGATCAAGATTTCAGCGAAGCTACCCCCTATGAACAAGTTGGGAGCAGTCGTATTGGCGGCGCCGGACATCGACATCGATGTGTTCAAATCGCAGATGCGTCGGTTCGGCAAACCACGAAAGCCCTTCTTCGTAATTGTGTCTCACGACGATAAAGCACTGCGGTTCTCTGATTTTATCGCTGGCGGTAAAGAGCGACTGGGTTCGTATAGCAACGATGCGGAACTGACTGCGTTAGGCGCGGTCGTCATTGATCTTACAGACGTTAAAGCCACCGATCGCAGCAATCACGCCAAGTTCGCGCAACTCGCCCAGATTGCCCCGGAAATGCGACAGGTGTTTGAAGGAGGTGTGGCGACGCAGGAGAAGCCCGAAGCGGTAAAAGGTCAAGAGACGCTCGCCTCTGTAGTTGAAGGCCCGGGGGGCCTAGGTACGCCTATCCGGATCATACGCGCCGGCCAATAGATTGTAGCGTCGGCCGATATCAAATGAAGCGCCCGCCGAATTTCCGGGAAAATGTCTGCTTCTGGCATTAAGCGGACCAACTTAGCGACGCGCTATTGCGTCAGCTTTTTGATCCTGAGCGGACATGAGACCGAACTGCTCAGCCCCGGCATTGTCAGACAAACCTGAACGGCCCTGCGAAGGGTGCTGGTCTGAGGCGTTCAGGCCGCGAGTTGACGCCTGTGCTTTCCGAAAATTCCATCCGGCCTAGATTCTTTCCCTGTTAGCGGGAAACAATTCCCTGTTAGCTCCAGAAAATTCCCTGTTCAGGTGCGTAGGGAATTTTGGCGTAACCAGCTGACTTATAGTCGGAAAACCGAGCCGGCTTCCCGCCTTCGCGGCTAGATCTGCGAAATTTCCCTGTATTTTCCCAGTGATCAGGGAATTTTGACCAGCGGAGAGCCGTTCGCTGCAGACTGCCAGCACAGCCACTGTCAACGCCGGAGTATAAATGCATCGGTTTGCCGGAGCAAAAATACATCAGTGATGCTGGCAAGAAGGCCCCCGAACTGGGGGCCTTTTCTTCAGGCATCAGTCTTGGGTCGGATGATCCGCCGGTGTGTCCGAGCTGGCACGGCGTGAGCGGCGCTTGCTCTGATTGAGCCTGTAGCTATCGCCGTTCATTTGCAGGATATGGACGTGATGGGTGAGCCGGTCGAGCAGCGCACCGGTGAGCCGCTCGGAACCGAACACGCTGGTCCATTCGTCGAACGGCAGGTTCGAGGTGACGACGGTTGAACCGCGCTCATATCGCTGGCTGAACACCTCGAACAACAGCTCGGCGCCGGTCTGTGAGAGCGGCACATATCCAAGCTCGTCGATAATCAAGAGCTTGTATCCGGCGAGCTGCCGCTGCAGGCGAAGCAACCGCTTCTCGTCGCGAGCCTCCAGCAGTTCATGGACGAGAGCCGCGGCGGTGCTGAAGCCAACCGACAGCCCCTTCTGGCAGGCCGCGAGACCGAGCCCGAGACCGATGTGCGTCTTGCCGGTGCCGCTGTTGCCGACCGCGATGATGTTCTCCCGGCGGGTCACATACTCCGAGCGGGCGAGCTCCAGCACGAGGGTCTTGTTGAGCGACGGAATGGCAGCGAAGTCGAAGCTGTCCAGGCTCTTCACGGCCGGGAACCGCGCCTCCTTGATCCGACGCTCCACCATGCGCCGTTCGCGGTCGATCAGCTCCAGTTCGGCCAGGCGCAGCAGATAGCGGATATGATCGAGGCCCTCGGCGGCGCACTGCCGAGCGAGCTTGTCGTACTCGCGCAGGAACGTCGGCAGCTTGAGCGCCTTCAGGTGATGAGCGAGCAGAAGCTGGGGCGTATCGGTCATGATGCCGCCTCCGTCAGCAGGCCCAGGTACGTCTTGGCCGACGTCATCGCCACATGGGCCTGCGGCAGATACGGATAGACCGTCATGTCGAGGCGCGGCGGTCGCCGTTCGATGCGGCACAGCACCAGGTGCTTCACTGCATCGAAGCCGATTGCTCCACGCGCGATGGCGTCGCGCACCGCGGCAGCGACCTCATCGGCGCGGAATACCTCCATCAGCCGCAGAACCTGCACGAACTCGCGCTTACCCTGCTTACCCATCCGGGCTTCCAGAAGACGCCGCAGCGTCATGAACTGCTCCGGCAACCGCCAGCCGGCCAGCGGCGCAGCCTGGTCTAGAGCGTTGATCTTCTGCTCGATCAGCGCCAGGTAATGCAGCGGCTCGAATATGAAGTCCTCGCGCTCGTAGGAGCGCGGATGACGTGCGATCACTTCCGCGCCGCATGAAATCACCACGTCATGGACGTAACCGCGCACAAGCACATCGCGGTGACCGTAGGTCGTCGGCACCGAGTAGTCGTTGAGCCGGTAGCGCACCAGCGACAGCGAGGAGACGCTCGTGGGAACCTTCTCACAGGCGTCGTAAGGCGCAGGCAGTGGCGTTTGGAAGGCGGCAAAGTCGCGCTCCAGCCGCTCGCCGATCGTCCCGTCATGGCCGCGCAAACAGTCAGCCGTTCGACGGCGGCAGCATTCCAGCAGATGAGCGTTCAACGCCTCGAAGCTCTCGAACACCGGGATTGGTACGAGGAAGTTCCGTCGCGCATAGCCGACGAGCCCTTCGACTTTGCCCTTGTCGTTGCCTTTGCCAGGTCGACCGAACCGGTCCTCGAACAGGTAGTGTGATTGCAGCTCGGTGAACACGCGCGTCCGTTGCCGCTTGCCGTCACCGAGGATGCGGGCCACCGCGATCTTGGTGTTGTCATACAGGATCGACTTCGGTACGCCGCCGAAGAATGCGAACGCCCGAACGTGGCCGTCGCAGAAGGCTTCCGTCGTCTCTGCCGGATAGCCGACCACGAAGCAGGCGTCCGAGTGCGGCAAGTCAAAAGCGAAAAAGTGGATCTTGCGCTCTACGCCACCGATGACGCCAATGGCTTCACCAAAGTCTGCCTGAGCATGCCCCGGCGGATGCACCAGCGGTACGAACATCTCCTGAGCCCGCTGATGCCAGCCGGCCACGTAATCCTTCACAATCGTGATGCCGCCTGTGAAGCCGTGTTCGTCCCGAAGCCGCTCGAAGATCCGCTTCGCCGTATGTTGCTGCTTCTTCGGTCGTGACTTGTCGTCCCCGAGAATGCGGTCGATCACTGCAATAAATGGATCAAGCTTCGGCTTCGCCGGCGGCTTCTTGCGCACGTAACCCGGCGGCACCGAGAACTTCATCATCTTGTTCACAGTCCGCGGATCAATCCCGAACCGGCGGGCCGCCGCCCGCTCGCTCAGGCCCTCAATCCGAACCGCATGCCGCACCTTCAAATAGAGACCCACGTCCTTCATCCCCCGCCCCCTGCCGACTCGAGGCAAAGGGCTATCTGCTGCCGGAGTTTTA
>JALHTP010000014.1 GCA_022865725.1 Methyloceanibacter sp.
CCCATCAGAAACGTACCGCCTGGAATCCATTTCATGCCCTCGAACGGCGGCTCGTTCGGCGCCTCTGCCGGTTCGCTCGGCGGTCGCTGTTCGGAAGCCGCGGCATCACGGAGGTCATTCATGGTCGGCTGCTCCTTGCGATCTCATGCTGCAAGCGCGTTGCCCTCCCGAATCGCGCTGGCGCTTTCTTTCGATCCAGTCACGCAAAGCGGCCGGGGCGGCGGAAGAGCTCCGCCGCCGCTTTTTTTGCCACGTCCGTGACGATCCGTGCGGCGGACACGGTGTCCGTCGCCTCGCCTCAGTGGTTGGCGCCGCTTCCGGCGTCCTCGAGTGTAAGCAGCACCGCGTCCAAGTTGAACGCGGCCGGCTTCTGCCGCGGCGGAAACTTCTTGAAGTTTTCGATTTGTCCGGCCACCACCGCCTGCATCGCGTAAACGACATAGGCGTGCGAGATGATCCAGTCCCAGTAGGTGTTCGAGTTCTCGTCGGCGTGCTCGAAGGGATCGCGGCGCAAGTGGAACATCTTCGGGGCACGCAACTTGACGAACGGCTCGAACCAGCATTGCAGCGTCTTCGCCCGCTGCTCCATCAGCACCACTTTCCAGTCGCCCATCCGTATCGCGAGGATGTCGCCATCGTCACTGACGTAGAAGAAGGACTCTCTGGGGCTTTCTTTCGCCTCGCCCTTCAGATACGGCAGCATGTTGAAGCCATCGATGTGGACCTTGTAGGTCTTGTTGCCAATCTTGTGGCCCTTTAGCAGCTTCTCCTTGATGTCCGGTTCTCCGGCAGCCGCCAGGAATGTTGCCAGCCAATCCTGGTGCGTAACGATACCGTTCAACACCGTACCCGCCTTGAACTTGCCCGGCCAGCGCACGAATGCCGGGACGCGCCAGCCACCTTCCCAGTTGGTGTTCTTCTCGGACCGGAATGGGGTGATGCCCGAATCCGGCCAGGTGTTGTAGTGGACGCCGTTGTCGGTGGAATACATGACGATGGTGTCTTCAGCGATGCCCAACTCATCGAGCTTCTCCAGCATCCGCCCGATGTTCTCGTCGTGGGCGACCATTACGTCGTTGTAGTCGCCCTGACCGCTCTTGCCCTTGTGCTTCTCGGCGCAGTGGGTCCGAAAATGCATCGCCGTGGTGTTGTACCAGAGGAAGAACGGTTTCCCGGCCTTGTGCGCTTCACCCATGAAGCGCAACGCGTGGTCCGTCACCTCGTCGTCGATGGTTTCCATCCGCTTCTTGGTCAGCGGACCCGTATCCTCGATCTTCTGCCCGCCCTTGCCGTCCGCCCAGGTGTGAAGAACGCCCCTCGGTCCGAATCGCTTCCTGAACTCGGGGTCCTTCGGGTAGTCCGGATCTTCAGGCTCCTCCTCGGCATTGAGGTGGTACAAGTTGCCGAAGAATTCGTCGAATCCGTGCAACGTCGGCAGGAACTCGTCTTTGTCGCCGAAATGGTTCTTGCCGAACTGTCCGGTCATGTAGCCGTGCGGCTTGAGTAATTCCGCGATCGTGGGGTCCTCCGCCTGCAGTCCGACGTCGGCGCCGGGCATCCCCACCTTGGTCAGCCCGGTGCGGATCGGGTTCTGACCCGTAATGAACGCGGACCGGCCGGCTGTGCAACTCTGCTGGCCGTAGTAATCGGTAAAGGCCACGCCTTCGTTACCTACGCGGTCGATGTTGGGCGTGCGGTAGCCCATCTGACCACGGCTGTTATAGCTGATGTTCCACCAGCCGATGTCGTCGCCCCAGAGTATGAGGATGTTCGGTTTCTTGCTCGCCATCTGGTCGTCTCTCCTTGTCCGTTGGGTTGGTCCGGATTCAGTCTCGGTTTCTATTTCTTCGTCACGTCGTCTTCTTCGTCACGTCGTCGTTTCTTCCGTCTCAATCCTGGTTCTCCTGCAATCCGTGCTGCCCCGGCCTTTCCTTCGATCCGGCCTAGAAAGCCCTGAGCAGGAGCGCAAGGAAGACGAAGATGCCGATGAACAGCAGCACGAACGCGAGGAAGTAGGTCGGCGTCAGGATTTCCTTGTCCTTTATTCCGGCAAGCGATCGGTACGGATCGCGCCAGAGGTAGCCGACCCCCTGTCTGTACTGCCAGATCGAGATGGCCATCGTGAGAGTGCCCGCCGCGATCAGCGCCAGCCCGACATATCTTGGCGTCTGCGGTCGGAGCGCGCGCACCCCATCCATGTCTCCAAAGCGTTCGAAGAACTGGACGATGGTGAAGCCGAAACCGATCATCGCAACCGCCGTGCGCTCGGCGGCCATCAGCGTGCGATCCATGCTGAGCTTCGTACGCAGCCAGGCGAAGTGGCTATCGGACGTCAATCGAACTTCG
>JALHTP010000143.1 GCA_022865725.1 Methyloceanibacter sp.
AGATCCGCGGCGTATGCCACTGCCGTCTGGCTCAAAACCAGCGCAAGTCCAATGATGATCGAGCGAGTCTGTCCCATCTTCCGTCCCCTCTTGACTGCAGCCTGAGCGCCCGAGCCTTGCGAGGCTCAATGCGCAGGAGCTGTTTCATTTCGGGACTATGGGCGGGAAATGCTTAACGGAATGTTAACTGGGGTCGCAGACTGGGACAGGCTGTGGCAATGCGACCACAGCTCAGGCAACATCCTGATAAAATTTGTGTTTTAGACGAGTGCGAGCCCTGCCGGTGCCGGCTCAGGCCGCAGCGCCGGTCAGCGCTTGGAGGATATCCGAGACGACGGTCTCAACGCGTTTCGTCGTCGCCCGGCCATCACGCGAATCACGGGCTCGGGTGCCCGATGGCGGCTGGGATCATGGGTGGTTGAGCCCGAATTTTCGGATAGTCTGCGCCCGAGGGAGATTGCTTCTTTGCCCATCGCGGAAACGGCGTTTATCGGCAGGCGGAGCACGGGAGGATGCTGAACGGCGGCATCCTCAACCGCGCCTGTCCGCAATGCGACAGCCGGCGGCACAAGCCGCTGGAGCCGTACTCGGTCGACCGGTGGCACGTCGTCGAATGCGCCGATTGCGGCTTCGTCTACCTCCAAGATCCCCCGGACTAAAGCCGGCTGGTCAGTGAGTTCGCGTGGGAGAAGACGCGCGCACAGGAGGTGGAACGGCGAAGGACGGCACGGCCGGTCTTGAAGAGACTGGACGAAGGAACACGCTGGCGATCGGCGCTCTTCTCCCCCAGCCCGGCCAAGCAGTTCGGTAAGATGTTTCCCCCAGGCCAGGTGCTCAACGTAGGCTGCGGTGGGGGAAAGAAGATACCCCCGCCATTCATCCCCTTCGGCATCGAGATTTCGGAAGAACTGGCTCGCTTGGCACATGAGCACATGTCCAAGCGCGGTGGAGAATGCCTAAATGCTCCCGCCGTCGAAGGCATCGCGCGCTTTCCAGACGAAAGCTTTTCCGGAGTGCTCCTGCGCTCGTTCCTCGAACACGAGGCGGAGCCGAAAGCGCTGCTCCGGCACGCGGCGCGCGTGCTTGCGCCCGATGGAACCATCTTCGTGCGCGTTCCCAATTACGGCAGCGTCAATCGCCGCGTGCTTGCAGGAAAGTGGTGCGGCTTTCGTTACCCTGACCATGTGAATTACTTCACCCTGCGGTCGCTCAAACGGATGGCGGGAGAGTGCGGCCTGACCGTGCATCTGGTGAATGCGTTGCTCCACCCGTTCAAAGACAACATCAATGCGTTGCTGAGAAAAAATCCATCGAGCCACGGCGCGGCCCGATCCGGCCAGGACCTGACATCAGGTTCGTCGCAATCCCAAGCGCTTTAGGTTTTCGCACCGCCTCGTCGGTCCGGCTTTAGGCCGCGGCGTCGGTCAGCGCGTGGACGATATCCGAGACCACGGTCTTGACGAGTTTCTCGTCGTCGCCCTCGGCCATCACCCGGATCACGGGCTCGGTGCCCGATGGGCGGATGACCAGACGCCCCGATTTGCCGAGCTTCGACTTGCCGGTGTCGATGGCTCTCCGCACCGCCACATTGTCGAGCGGCTGGCCGCCGTTCTTGTAGCGGACATTCTTCAGGATCTGCGGCAAGGGCTCGAAACGATTGCAGATTTCGCTCACCGGCTTGCCGCTCTGGGCCACCACCGAGAGCAGCTGGAGCGCCGTGACCAGGCCGTCGCCGGTGGTCGAGAAATCCGACAGCACGATATGGCCCGACTGCTCGCCGCCGACATTGTAGCCGTGCTGGCGCATATGCTCGACCACGTAGCGGTCGCCGACCGGCGTGCGGGCCATGCTGAGATCGAGGGTTTCGAGATAGCGCTCGAGCCCGAGATTCGACATCACCGTGGCGACGATGCCGCCGCCCGCGAGCCGCCCGCGCTTCTGCCAGGATTCGGCGATGACCGCCATCAGCTGGTCGCCGTCGATGATGTGGCCCTTCTCGTCGACGATCACCACCCGGTCGGCGTCGCCGTCGAGCGCGATGCCGATATCGGCGCGCACCTCATTGACCTTGCGGATCAAATCCTCGGGCGCGGTCGAGCCGCAATCCTTGTTGATGTTCAAGCCGTTCGGCTCGACGCCGATCTTGATGACCTCGGCGCCAAGCTCCCACAGCGCCTCGGGCGCCACCTTGTAGCCGGCGCCGTTGGCGCAATCGATCACCACCCTGATGCCGTCGAAGCGGATGTTCTTCGGCAGCGTGCGCTTGGCGAATTCGATATAGCGCTCGCGCGCGCTGTCGATGCGGGTCGCCCGGCCGATCATCTCCGGCCCGGCCAGCAGGTCGGAGGAGGAGCCCTCCATCAGCTGCTCGATCTCCTCTTCCTTCTCGTCGGAGAGCTTGTAGCCGTCAGGACCGAACAGTTTGATGCCGTTGTCGACGAAGGGATTGTGCGACGCCGAGATCATCACGCCGAGATCGGCGCGGAGCGAGCGGGTCAGCATGGCGACGGCGGGCGTCGGCATCGGTCCGAGCTGGAATACGTCCATGCCCACGGCGGTGAAGCCGGACACGAGCGCGGATTCGATCATGTAGCCCGAGAGCCGCGTATCCTTGCCGATCACCACGCGATGGCGATAGGAGCCATTGGTGAAAAGCTTGCCGGCGGCCATCCCCACCTTGAGGGCCACCTCAGAGGTCATGGGATGGGTGTTCGCGCTGCCACGGATGCCATCCGTGCCAAAATATTTGCGAGCCATTTCGAGGCCCCCCCGTCGTCTGTTCCCCGTCGGCGCCTGTCGCTTGTTATGTTCTGACCGGCGTCTCATCGGGATTATGCTCCTGGTCTACCACCTTCAGGTTCAAAAAATGTAAGCAAAAGTTACACCAGACGGGGGTAGCCGGGGTGAATTTGCCTTAATTTTCAGTACCGAAGACGGAAGCCCGCCAAACCGCGAGCGCCTGGCGGCTGCCCGCCACGTCATGCACCCGCAAAATCTGGGCCCCTTGCGCCGCGGCGGCTATTCCCGCGGCTTGGGACCCCGGCTCGCGGGAGCCAGGCTCTTTGCCGCCCGAGACCCCTTGGATGAAGCGTTTGCGCGAGGCGCCGATCAGGAGCGGCACGCCGAGCCCGTGGAACAGGGAGGTGTGCGACAGGAGCGCGAGGTTGTGCGCCAGCGTCTTGCCGAAGCCGAGACCTGGGTCGGCAGCGATGCGGGAACGGTCGATGCCTGCCGCGACCGCCGCCTCGATGCGCGCTTGCAGATAGTCGAACACCTCGAGCACCACGTCGGCGTAGCGCGGATCGTCCTGCATCGTCTTGGGCGCCCCTTGCGCATGCATGAGGACGAGGCTGAGCCCCGTCTCGGCCGCGACCGCGAGGCTCTCGGGATCATGACTGAGCGCCGACACGTCGTTGAGGA
>JALHTP010000144.1 GCA_022865725.1 Methyloceanibacter sp.
CCTGATCACTTTCGCGCGCGATTGGGACCGGCAGGCGCCGCTCCTCATCCATTGCTGGGCCGGCATCAGCCGCTCGACAGCGGCGGCCTGCATCTCGCTCTGCGCGCTGAACCCCGAAGGATCGGAGCTCGAGCTTGCGCGCACGCTCCGCCGCGCCTCGCCTACCGCCTATCCGAACCGCCTCCTGGTCGCGCTTGCCGACGAGATCCTCACGCGGAACGGCCGCATGATGACCGCGGTGGAGGATATCGGCCGCGGCAAGCTCGCCGAGGAAGCAGAGGTCTTCGCGCTGCCGGCGCTCCTCGCCGCCTAGACGCCGCCATGGCTGAAGCAAGGCGCAAACCAGCCATTCCGCAAGAAACGCGGAACACCGACCCGCAAATCGAGCTTGGGCTGAATGCCGCCATCGTCACGGTGCGCGACGGGCAGCCTTACATCCTCGTGGCGCGGCCCGGCATGGCGGGGTCCGGCGCCTGGGACGCGCTTCCCTTCGGCCCGTTTGCGCCGCGCGCGCATCGCACGCTCGAGATCGGCTTGCGCGAATGGGTGAAGCGGCAAACCGGGCTCGATCTCGGCTATGTCGAGCAGCTCTATACGTTCGGCGACCGGGGGCGGCACGCCGAGCCCGGTGGAGCGCATACGCTCTCGGTCGGCTATCTGGCACTGACCAGCGGGGCTGCCGAGGAGCTGCTCGGCTCGCATTGGTCGCCTTGGTACGCTTATTTCCCCTGGGAGGACTGGCGCAAGGGGAAGCCCGGCATCCTTTCCAGCGAAATTGAGCCGAAGCTGAAGGGATGGGCCGAGCGGCCGCCGCTCCCCGATGAGCCGGCGCGGGCGCTAAGGCGCACCGAGCGCCTCAGGATCTCTTTCGGCATCGGCGGGGCATGGGACGAGGAGAAGGTGCTCGAGCGCTACGAGCTTCTCTATGAAGCCGGTCTCGTGGCCGAGGCCGCGCGCGACGGACGCCAAGCCGCGGCGCAATGGACGGACCCGCCCGAGCTTGGCCGCCCCATGGAATTCGACCATCGCCGCATCCTGGCCACCGCGCTCGGGCGCCTACGCGGCAAGCTGAAATACCGCCCCGTGGTGTTCGAGCTGCTGCCGCGGGAGTTCACCCTGTTCGACCTGCAGAAGACGGTGGAGGCCATCTCCGGCACGCTACTGCACAAGCAGAATTTCAGGAGGCTCGTCGAGCAGGGCGGCCTGGTCGAGACCACCGGCAACGTCTCGACGGAAACCGGAGGGCGCCCTGCCCGGCTTTATCGCTTCCGCCGCGAAGTGGTGCTAGAGCGCCCCGCCCCCGGCTTAAGGGTCAAGGGCGGCCGGGGCTAGAGGCTCAGGCGCGTTCCAGCGCGTCGGCGGGACTTGCCCGCGTGGCCATGAAGGCCGGATAGAACGAGCCCAGAATGCCGAGAATGATGGCCGCGAGCGCCGTTGCAGCGATCAGCGGCAGTGTTGGCTCAACCGCCACATAGCGGCCGATGGCCGGAATCGCGCTCAAGAATTTCGATCCCGCAACACCGAGCAAAATGCCGACGACGCTGCCCACGGCCGACAGGATGAAGCCTTCGATCACGAGCGCGACCATGATGCGCTCTTTCGACCAGCCGATGGCGGAGAGGATGCCGATCTCCCGGGTGCGCTCAAGCACCGCCATGAGCAGCGTGTTCAGCACCATGAGCACGCCCATGAACAGGGCCACCCAGGCCATGGATGACGACACGGCGGTCAACAGACCGAACAGGCTGTCATTGCGCAACATCCCTTCGCTTCGCGACACGGAGAGCTTTTCCATGCTTTCGATGGTCTGGGCGACCCGGTCCGCCTCGGCCTGATCGTCCGGGTGCTCGAGCTTGATCGACAGGAAGGTGACCGCATTGGTGCGGAAGGTGAGCTCTTGCAGATCGGCGAGCTTAACGATGACCTGGTTGCGGTTGATTATCGAGTGGTAGTCGGTGAGGCCGACAATCCGAAACTTCTCGCCGAGAAGCGTGATCTCGTCTCCCACCTTCTTACCCAGGGTGTGCGCGATATCGTACCCGACCAAAGCAACCATGCGTTCGTCGCGATTGGGAACGCGCCCATCCTTCAAAGGCACGCCGTCCCAATAGAAGCCGTCAGGCGCCCACCCCGCGGCGAGCACGTTGTCGTCGTTGTCGGTGGCGGCAAAGGTGATGAGCTGGCCGGATACCGCGGCGACGCCTGGAATCTTAGCAATCTCGGGGATCAGGGTCTCGGGAATGGTGCCGCCAAAGGGCTCGGCGATGCCACGCCGCTTCACCGTCAAATCCGTGCCATGCTCGTCGAAGCTCCGTTCCACGTTCTCATGCACGCTTCGGGACAGCCCATAGAGCGTAATGAAGCTGCCGACGGCGAATGCCACTCCAAGTATCGTGAGAATGGACCGTGCCCGCCGCCGTTGCAGATTGCGGAGGGCAAATTCCAGATGATTCACAGGACCTCCTCGTGGGCCCGCACCGTCTGCTGGTCCATCATCACCTTGCCGTCCTTCATGTTTATCTGTCGCGCGCAGCGCCCTGCTTGGTCCGGCGCGTGAGACACCATGACCAGAGTCGCTCCGCGCGCGCGCTGTAAATCAAACAGGAGATCCAAGATCGCGGACGCGTTGACACTGTCGAGATTGCCAGTCGGCTCATCGGCGAGAATTAGCTTCGGATTGTTGATGATGCTTCGCGCAATGGCGACGCGCTGACGCTCGCCGCCGGACAGCTCCTGCGGTAGGTGGGTTGCGCGGTCGGTGAGCCCTACCGTCTCGAGCGCTTCCTCGACCCGGCGCCGGCGCTCGCTACCGCTGGCGCTGGAGCCAAACATCGCCACCTCGACGTTCTCTCTGGCCGTGAGGGTGGGAAACAGATTGAAGTCCTGAAACACGATGCCGATCTCCGAGCGCCGCAGATCTGTCCACTGTCGCAGTGTAGTGACGGGCTCGCCCTTCCAGCGAAGGATCCCCTTCGTTGGGATCCTGATGCCGCACATCACGAGGATGAGCGTCGTCTTGCCGCTACCGCTCGCGCCGACGATGGCGACCGATTCGCCTCCCCCGAAGTTGAGATTGATGTCTCTTAACGCAACAATGCGCCCGCCGTCGAAGGCATGGCCGACATGCTCAAGGGCGATAAGAGGTTGCGAAGCCATGGGGGGCGCGTTCATTTGGCCGCTCGCTTGCGCATGAAGGCGATGAGCGCGCTCATGTCGCCGTTATTATTCTCCAAGACGGTGGCGTATTCATTCGTTTCTGTGCTCACGGCGCTATGGCCGTCGAGCATGAGATCGTCAATTCGCCACGACTGCCCTTCAGGCCGCATCCACCAAATCCAGACCTGATCTTCCTTGCCCGGAACTGAGCGCCGGCTCGCGGCCAGCTGATGGCCGTCGAAGGGCGGCCGGTGCCCGATGAAGGTCAAGGTCGTGCCTTGTACTCGCATCCGCCGAAGATAGGCGCTCACGACGTCTTCCTCGAAGGCTTGCAGAAATTCCTTACGCTCCTCTTCCGTCGCCGTATTCCAAGCCCGGCCAAGGGCTTCCTTGCCCATAGCAGGCACATCGAACGCCCCGGCGAGCAGCGCCCGGCATCTTTCGCGCGCTTCGGCCTCAGACCCAGAGGAGAAGAAATCGACCGAGGCCTCGTTCACCCGCTCGATAAAGGCGCGGATCGCGTCCTTCGTGTCTTTTTCAGCCGCAAGCGCTGGCGCCGTCAACCCGGCGAACGCAAGAGCTAGAAAAAGAGCACGCATGAGGCGCGGCGCTGGGCCGCCCGGCTTTGATCTGCTGCAAATGCCATACGAAAATCGCGGCATGACCTCAACATTTGGTGAATGTGGCGCAACAGGCCAAAACTCGCTTGCTATAGCTTGGTTGCCGCGGGCTGTCATGCAAGGCCCGAACAGGAATAAGGTGAGCGAACTTCTTAAGCGGGATGGACGTTGCAATGAGAAGAGCGCTCGAAGCCGGAGGAGAGAATTGATCCGCA
>JALHTP010000145.1 GCA_022865725.1 Methyloceanibacter sp.
ACGACGTTGTCACCGACCGTCGTGATCTGGAACAGCTTGGGCGCGAAGGAGAATGGCAGCCGGATGCAGCCATGCGAGGCCGGATATCCGGGAACGACGCCCGCATGCAGCGCCGTGCCGGACCAGGTTATCCGGTTCATCCAGGGCATCGGCGCGCCGCTATAGATGTTGGAGTGGTGGAGTCTCTGCTTCTCGAGGATGCTGAAGACGCCCGCCTTCGTGGCGTGACCGGGCTTTCCGGTCGAGACCGCCGAGGTCGTGACCAGCGTCGTGCCGCGATAGATGTCGACCTTCTGCTTGTTCAGCGAAACGACGAGCGTCATGGGCTCGCCATTGTCCACATCGGCGATGCTGTCGTCGGGCTTCGCCTCGTCCGGCTTCCGCTTCTTGGCGTCGGCCGGAGCCGCGGCGATAGCGACCGCAAGGGCCCCCACGCTCAGCCAGGTGAAGAAATTTGTTGAAGCCCACTTGGCGACGTTGGTCGCCCTGCCCCTCGGCATACGCTCGTTACGCAAGGCACACGCTCCCCGTGATGGTCCGACCCAAGGCGAGCCTCCCCCTGTGCGAGTCCCCCACGACTGGCGAATCACAGTAAAAGAGGCACTCTTATTTGACCAGCAGAAGCCTTCTAATCACCTAACGCGCGGCAACCCGATTGGTGCCCTACACGCCGCGCTTTGGTGTCAATAAAAATCCCGGAACCCCTGGACCTTAAGGGCTGACAGGGGCGCCTTATCCAGTGCGGGCTGGTGAAACGCGCTGGGCGGCGCCATGCGAATAAACTTCCCTCTGTTCCTTTCTCGCAACAGTTCGAGCCGGCTCTGCGGCGCGCCAAGGGGGGTGGCCTCCGGGTAGGCCACGAGCCGTTGCGATCGTCTGCGATCCGAAGCGAGCCGCATCTGCCGTGTCCCGATCAGGTCGCGGGCACGTTGCCGTCGATAGCCGAGGCCTTCGATAGTCAAGCGCAAGCCTAGGATAGGACGAAGGCAGGAATAGGGTCAGGCGGCGCCTTCATCTGGACCGCTTGGCACGCAGGGCGCCGCGGGCCATTCTATCTCCGACCTCACATAGGCCCCACAAGGAAAGCTCTTGCTTCGGAGTGGGGGCCCCAATACATCCGAGGCCCGAAGTTCCCTTCAAGTGCTTCAGGGGAGGCGACAATGTTGGCTCAGACGCATAAGCGGGGGCACGCCGCCACCCGCGCCGTTTGCTTGATTTTTGCGGGCGCCATGCTCGCCGGCTGCGGCATCAACACCATTCCCACGCTGCAAGAGCAGGCCAAGGCGGCCTGGAGCCAAGTCTTGAATCAGTATCAGCGCCGCGCCGACCTCATCCCCAATCTGGTGGAGACGGTGAAGGGCTATGCCGCCCAAGAGAGCAAGGTCCTGACCGACGTGGTCGAGGCGCGCGCCAAGGCGACGCAGATGCAGATCCCGCCCGACATCCTCACCAATCCCGAGGCGTTCCAGAAATTCCAGGAGGCGCAGAACAGCCTCTCTGGCGCGCTCGGCCGGCTGCTCGTGATTACGGAGAACTATCCGGATCTGAAGTCGAACCAGAATTTCCTGGCGCTCCAGTCCCAGCTCGAGGGCACCGAAAACCGCATCGCCATCGCGCGGCAGGACTACATCACCGCGGTCAAGGACTACAATACGGAGATCAGGACGATCCCCGGCCGCTGGTGGCGGGCATTGATGTATCCTGACGCTGAGCCCATGCAGAACTTCAGCGTGGCGGAAGGCACTGAGCAGGTGCCGGAGGTGAAGTTCTAGAGCATGATCTACGAAAATTGGGGACCGGTTTTCGATAAGATCATGCTCAAACTAGCGTCAGCCTGAGGCGGGGGCCAAAATGGCTGCTGTGCTGCGTTTCGGCGGGATGGTGTTGGCCATGGCGTTCGCGCTATGGCTCTCGGCCGCTGTTGCCGAGCCGAAATTCCCGGAGCTGACCGGCCGCGTGGTCGATGACGCGGGCCTTCTGACCTATCCCGAGGAGGTGGCGATCACCGCCGACCTCAAGGCGCTCGAGGACAAGAGCTCCGATCAGGTCGTGGTCGTCACTCTGCCGTCCCTGCAAGGCTACACCATAGAGGATTTCGGCTATCAGCTCGGCCGCCAATGGGGCATCGGCACCGAGAAGATGGACAATGGCGTCATCCTCATGGTCGCACCCAACGAGCGCAAGGTCCGCATCGAGGTCGGACGCGGGCTCGAGGGGACGCTGACCGATGCGCTGTCCAAGATCATCATCGAGAATGCGATCCTGACGCGCTTCCGTGAAGGCAACTTTGCCGGCGGCATCAAGGACGGGGTTCGCGACATCATTCTCGTGCTCACCGGCGACGCCGCCGAGGTGGAGCAGCGCGGCAAGGCGCGCCACGACGCCGACGAGAGCGCCGTCAATTGGCTCATGGTGATTTTCTGGACGCTGATCATTCTGTGGATCGCCTACAGTGTGTGGAGCAGCGCCCGCTACGCCTCGCGCGCAGGCGGCCGCAGCGCCGGTCCGATCTTCTTGCCTGGCCCAAGCTGGGGCGGCGGATCGGGCGGCAGCGGCTGGAGCAGCGGAGGAGGAAATGGCGGCGGCTTCTCGGGCGGCGGCGGAAGCTTTGGCGGCGGCGGCGCCTCCGGTGGATGGTGAGACCCGTGCTCCTGCAGCCCTTCACCCCTGAGGACCAGGCCGGCATCTCCGAGGCCATCATCCGCGCGGAACAGAAGACCTCCGGCGAGATCGTGGTGGTCGTGGCGATCGCGTCCGACGGCTACCGCTCCTTCGGGGTGCTGTGGGCGGCGCTGCTCGCGCTCGCCGTGCCGATGCCGCTGATCTTCGCCACCAAATGGCCGGTGGAATACATCTATCTGCTCCAGCTCATGGTGTTCTTCGTCTGCCTGGTGCTGTTCCAATGGGAACGGTTTCGCTTCGCCCTTGTGCCCAAATCCGTCAAGCGCGCCCGCGCGCATCAACGCGCCGTGGAGCAGTTCCTCGTGCAGAACATGCACACCACCAAGGGGCGCACCGGAGTGCTCATCTATGCCTCGTTCGCCGAGCGCTTCGCCGAGGTCATCGCCGACGAGGGCATCTACAAGAAGGTGCCGACCACGACCTGGGAAGACGTGGTTGGCGAGCTCACCAATCATTTGGCGCGCGGCACGACGACGGAGGGCTTCATCCGCGCCATCGAGCGCTGCGGAAAAATTCTCGCCAAGCATTTCCCGCCAGGCAGAGCCGACACCAACGAGCTGCCCAATCATCTGATCGTGCTCGATGCCTACGGGCGCCCTTAGCCAGCCGGCCGGAGCAGCGGAGAAGCCCGAGCCGTCGCGGACGGGCAAACGCGCGCTGCTTGGCTGGGTTTTGTTCGACTGGGCGACGCAGCCTTTCTACACCCTCGTCGTCACCTTTCTGTTCGCGCCCTATTTCGTCAACGGCTTCATGGCCGATCCGGCGCACGGCTCGGCGCTCTGGGCCTACGCCACCGGCATCGCCGAGCTGATCGCCGCGACGCTCGCCCCCGTGCTCGGCGCCGTCGCCGATGGCGGTCAGCGGCGCAAGCCCGGGATCGCCGTCTTCTCCGTCCTCATCGTTGCCGGGTCGTGCGGATTGTGGGCCGCCATCCCCGGACGCACCGATCTGGTGCCGGTCGTGCTCATCGCCTTCGGCCTCGCCACCATCGGCGCCGAGCTCGCCACCGTCTTCACCAACGCCATGATGGTGTCGCTCGTCTCCGGCCGGCGGCTCGGCACTCTGTCGGGCCTCGGCTGGGCGACGGGCTATGTCGGCGGCCTGGTCAGCCTGGCGCTCGTCGCCGGCCTCCTCGTCGCCGATCCCAACACCGGCAAGACCCTGCTCGGCTTGCAACCCATCGTGCCGCTCGATCCCGTGACGCGCGAGGGCGACCGTCTCGTCGGTCCGTTCTCGGGCCTGTGGTATCTGGTCTTCGTCCTGTCACTCTTTCTGTTCACGCCGGACCGGACGGTGAAGCCGCACGAAGCGCGCGCGGTCAGAGCGGGGCTCACCCAGCTCGTGCGCTCGGTGAAGGATCTCGTACGCAACCACGGCCAGGTCGCGCTGTTCCTGCTGGCGCGCATGCTCTATGCCGACGGCCTCGGCGCGGTGTTCGCCTTTGGCGGCATCTATGCCGCCACCGTGTTCGGCTGGGGCGCGACCGAGCTTGGCCTGTTCGGCATCGTCCTCACCATTGCCGGAACCTTCGGCGCGGTCTTCGGCGGGTTGTTCGACGATCGCTCGGGGTCCAAACTCGTCATCGTCTGCATGCTGTTGCTGTTCATCGCGGCCGCCATCGGCGTGCTGTCCGTCGACCGCGACCATGTCCTGTTCGTGCTTCCCGTCGAGGCCAAGCTTCCGGGCAGCGCGCCGTTCTCTTCCGTCGGCGAGCAAATCTATCTCGCCTTCGCCATTCTCATCGGGCTCACCTCCGGCCCGATCCAGTCGTCGAGCCGCACGCTGCTGGCAAGACTGTGCCCGCCCGGCAAGACCACCGAGTTTTTCGGCTTCTTCTCTTTCTCCGGCAAGATCACCGCCTTCGCCGCGCCGCTCGCCATCGGCGCCGTGACGCACTTGACCGGCAGCCAGCGCCTCGGCATCGCCTCGAGCCTCGTCTTTCTGATTGGCGGCTTGCTGCTCCTGCTGCGGGTC
>JALHTP010000146.1 GCA_022865725.1 Methyloceanibacter sp.
CTTGGTGACGCGCGTGACGAAGTCGATTATCGACTGTTTGGTGGCGCCATCATTCCAGGACGGCAGCGGGTCGGTCGCAGTGGCTGCCTCGGCGAGCGCAGAGACGGGGAAGAAAGCTGTGAACAGGATTGCAAACTCCGCTAGACCCGCAAGCAACGCGCGTCGGGCGATGCTGCAATAAGCAATATAAAGTTGCGGACTCATGTTCGCCGCCTTTCAGACATGTGGCTCGCTAGTTCCCCGCCTGCTCCAAAAGCTGTTCCATGGCCTGGTCGACCGAGAAGCTGCCCGGCTTCTGCCGCGGCGGAAACTCCGGCTTCAGGTTTTGCATCCTCGTCACGTGACCCCTGATCCATGCTTTGCTCCTTGGGTTCCTCAAATGGTTCTCGCCGAGATTCGCGCAATTCTTATGACGCCGACTGTATCGGCCAGATCACGACACTCAGATACACAGACCGCGCGCTTCGGGCTAATGTTGCAAATCGGCATCCCTTAGGGCCGAAGTTCACGGTAGAAATGCGCCTGAAGACGACCTAGTGTCGGACGTTAGCCCATCATTCACGGGTGATGACAATGCGCATACGCAAGGTAGCAGAACTCATTATCTTCAACTTCGTCACGCTTCTGCCCCTAACGGGCATCGAGGCCGCGCGCGCGGCCGAGTTCGGCATGGGCCCGTGGGTCAAGGGTTACACCGATATCTTCGGCGGCGTCGTCCCGTCACAGCCTGGGTTCTATTTCCGTACCGACGCCAATCACTATGAAGGCGACGCCGATAGGACGGTGTTCGACGGCTTCGTTCAGGTCGGCGTCGAGAATGACTACACCGCAACCATCGCCGCGCTGACCTACGTGACTCCGTGGAAGATTCTGGGCGGCACCTACGCCGTCGCCGTCGTTCCAAGCATGATTGCTGCGGACGTCGATGTCGGCATTGGAATTCCGCAATTCACCGGCCCGCTCGGCCTCAGAACCTTCGGGCCCTTCAACTTCAGGATTGGCGACACCAATCTTGCGCCCGGCGACACCGCCTTTGCACCCTTGATCCTCGGCTGGAACGCTGGGAATTTCCACTGGAATGTCGGCGTGTTCGGCTTTGCACCGACCGGCGACTACAGCACGCGGCAACTTGCCAATACGAGTCTGAACCATTGGGCGGTGATGAACCGCATCGCCGGCACCTATTTCGATCCGAAGACGGGTTGGCAGGTGAACGGCGCCGCGATCTATTCGGTGAACTGGGAGAATCCGGCGACCGACTACGAGACCGGCAACATCCTCAATCTCGACGGCGCCATCACCAAAAATTTCGGGCGGTGGGGCGTTGGCGCTGTCGGCTATGCCATGATCCAGACCACCGGAGACAGCGGCGCCGGCGCGCAGCTCGGCTCCTTCGAATCCCGGGTTTACGGCGCCGGCCCGATCGTGACCTACACGCTCGGCGACAATCCGGCGGACGCGCTCACGTTCATCGCCAAGTACTATCAAGAGTTCGATGCCGAGAACACGTTCGAAGGCCACACGCTGGATGTGGCCGTATCCGCCAAGTTCTAACGCCCCGCACAACCTGCGGCAGGCGGCGGAGAATGGTTGCCCTCAAAAAATTTGCAAATTGCCCGAGCGCGTCATTCCCGGCTATTACCCCTACCCGCCTTGCTACTAAGGCGCGCATAGGCACGATGAACCAACAATAACCGGCCGCGTTAAGACCGGTCCAAGGGAGTGAACGTCTCGAAATAACTGCAAGGAGGGTGACATGCCGAAGCATCTGCTTGCGCTGACACTAGGCCTGTTTGTGAGCACGGCACTGTCGCCCGCGGCCGGCGCTCAGGAGACCACCGGCGTTCCGGGGTCGCCTGACGCCACCACGACGATCGATGGGCGACAGATCCCGCCGCCACCTGCGGCATTCGGTGGCACGATCAACCTTGATGCCCTCAACTCCACTCCGTACTGGCAGCCCACGGTGGTGCCGCCGAAGGGCGCTCCCAACATCCTCCTGATCATAACCGACGATGTGGGCTTTGCCGCACCGAGCACCTTCGGCGGCGTCATTCCAACGCCGACGCTCGATCGCATCGCCAGCATGGGGCTGCGCTATACGCAGTTTCACACGACGTCACTGTGCTCGCCCACCCGTGCGGCCCTTATCACCGGGCGCAATCACCACTCGGTTGGCTTTGGCGTGATCAGCGAAGCGTCGACCGGCTATCCCGGCTACGACAGCGTCATCACCAAGGACAAGGCGACCATCGGCCAAGTGCTCAAGGCGAATGGCTTTGCGACGTCCTGGTATGGCAAGAACCACAACACGCCGTCCTTTGTGACAAGTCAGACCGGTCCATTTGACCAATGGCCCGTGGGCATGGGCTTTGAGTATTTCTACGGCTTCAACAGCGGCGAGACCAATCAGTGGCAACCTGATCTCTACCGCAACACCACGCGCATCTACCCCTACCTCGGCAATCCGAATTACAACCTCACCACCGACATGGCCGATGAGGCCATCTCCTATCTCAATCAGCTCAACGAACTCGACCCGAAAAAACCATTCTTGCTTTATTACGCGCCGGGCGGAACCCACGCTCCACATCATCCGACGCCAGAGTGGATCGAAAAATTCAAGGGCAAGTTCAGCATGGGCTGGAATGCCCTGCGCGACGAGATATTCGCCAATCAGAAGAAGCTTGGCGTCATACCGCCGGAGGCCCAACTCACGCCCTGGCCTTCCGACATTCTCAAGAACTGGGATGACCTTAACCTCGTCGAGAAGAAACTGTTCGAGCGGCAGATGGAGGTCTATGCAGCCTACCTAGCCTACACCGACAACGAGATTGGCCGCGTGGTGCAGGCCGTCGAAGACATGGGTAAGCTCGACAACACGCTGATCATCTACATCAGCGGCGACAATGGCGGCAGTGCCGAAGGCTCGCCAGCGGGAACGCCTAACGAGATGACGTTCTTCAATGGGGTCGAGGTGCCGGTCGCGGACCAGATGAAGTTTTACGACGCGTGGGGTTCGCAGCTCACCTATCCCCACATGGCAGTGGGTTGGACCTGGGCGATGAGCACGCCCTACAAGTGGACCAAGCAGATCCCGTCCTACTTCGGCGGCATCCGCAACGGCATGGCGATCGCTTGGCCCGGTCACATCGGGGATCCGGGCGGCATCCGTAATCAATTCCACCACGTCATCGATATTGTCCCGACCATACTCGAAGCTACCGGCATTCGCGCGCCGGAGCAGGTTGATGGCATCACTCAGACACCGATCGAAGGCGTGAGCCTCGCCTACACATTCGACAAGGCCAACGCTAATGCGCCCTCGACGCACAAGACCCAGTATTTCGAGATGTTTGGCAACCGGGCGCTTTATCACGAAGGCTGGATCGCTTCGACGGTGCCGTATCGGGAACCCTGGAACGGCACTGCTCCGACGCCGAAGGACGTGGTGAACGGCATCAAGTGGGAGCTATTCGATCTCACTAAGGACTGGACCCAGAACAACGACCTTTCCGCCAGCAATCCAGACAAGCTCAAGGAACTACAAGACCTGTTCTGGGTCGAGGCCGCCAAGTATCAAGTCTTGCCGCTCGACGCCTCGGCGCTGACCCGCTTCATCCTGCCCCGTCCCAGCATCGTGGCCGGTCGCAAGGAGTTCACTTACACCAAGCGGATCGTTGGCGTGCCGTTGGGAACGGCGCCGAGCGTCCTCAACAAGTCGTTCAAAATCACCGCCGACATCGAAGTGGCCGATAGCGGAGGCGACGGCATGCTGGTCACGGCAGGCGGACGATTTGGTGGCTGGGGGTTCTATCTCCTGAAGGGAAAGCCAGTATTCGTCTATGACCTGCTGGACCTCGCGCGGCCAAAGGTCGAAGCGAGCGCGGCACTGACGCCTGGCAGACACAAGGTGGAGTTCGCATTCAAATACGATGGCCCAGGCCTCGGCAAGGGCGGAACTGGCACCATCACGGTTGACGGTGTCGAGACGGGACGCGGCACGTTTCCTCACACCATACCGTTCGCACTCGAGGCTAGCGAGTCGTTCGACGTGGGCTCCGACACCGGAACCGGCGTGAATGACGCCGACTATCAGGTCCCGTTCGCCTTCACTGGGACCATCGACCAGTTGACCATCGCGCTCGAGCCGCAAGGGTAAGGGCCGCGGGCTTCGAAAGGCTTGCTCTGGCCCCAATGTGGATGTGAACTGAAAGCTGCAAATGGCCTGGTCCACGGGTGAAGCGGGCCAGGCGCAGGAGCAGCATGAACGAACCCCCGCGAAGAGACCGCAAGTCAGGGCGGAAGCCCTTGGTGGCGCTGACCGGCGCCACGGGCTTTATCGGCCAATATCTGCTGAGAGAGCTGCCGAAGCGCGGCTATCGCCTGCGCGTCCTGCTCCGTCGCCCGACCATGTTGCCGGGAGGCCCGGCGAGCGCCGTCATCGGCGATCTCGCGCGCCCCTACAACATGGCGGAGGCGCTCGCCGAGGTCGACGCGGTGATCCACACCGCGGGTCTTGCCGGCGCGATGTCCGGCGTGCCCGAGGACGATTATCGCCTGCTCAACACCGAAGCCACGGTCGGATTCGCCAAGGCCGCGCAGCGGGCGCGCATCAAGCGCTTCGTCTTTCTCTCCTCGATCAGGGCGCAGTCCGGTCCGATCTGCGACGGCGCGCTGACCGAGGACCGCGAGCCCCGCCCCACCGACGCCTATGGCCGCTCGAAGCTCGCCGCCGAGCAGGGCCTCGCCGCGACCGATCTCGACTGGGTGGCGCTGCGGCTGGCCCTCGTTTACGGGCCCGGCGTCGAGGGGAACATGGCGAGGCTGATCAAGCTTGCCCGCTCCCGCTATCCCCTCCCCCTCGCCGGGCTCAAATCCGAGCACTCTCTGCTCGGCCTCGACAATCTGGTCGAGGCCGTCGACACGGTCTTGGCGGCAGACGCGCCGCTCAAGCGCCCGCTCATCGTCGCCGACCCGAAGCCGCTCACCATCGGAGCGATCATCGGGGCCATGCGCCAGGGCCTCGGGCGGCGCCCCGCGTTGTTCTACGTGCCGGGGCCCATGCTCAGAGGCGCGCTGCGTGCGGCGGGCCAAGCCACGAGCAGCGAAGCGCTATTCGGCTCCCTCGTCGCCGATCCTTCGGCACTTTCTCGGCTCGATTGGAACCCACCCGTCGAAACCACCGCGGGACTTGCCACGCTCCTCCGCGAGGAAGCGTCCACGTAATGCTGCACCGCAGTCGAATCTCGGCGAGATTGTGCACCGCGAAAGCGCGCGACGAAATTGGCGCAAATTGAATCGGAAAATTCCGTGCGCAACTCCTGTGCGGTCTTACCATCGTCGCATTTCCCTGCTATGGTTTAATATGGCTGACGGGGGTCGCCATTGGAGCAAGGTGCTTGCCTTGAAGGTCCGACTCTGAGCCCCGAAAAAATCTCAGAGCGAAATCTTCCCGGCAGGCCGAGGAGGTGGGATGGCACTCCCGAAGATCGTCCTGCGCGGCAGGAAAGTCATTCTCCTGAGTGGCTTCAAGGACGCGCCTGAGGACACAAGCAC
>JALHTP010000147.1 GCA_022865725.1 Methyloceanibacter sp.
CACACCAGCTTTGCCTCGGTGTCGATCTATCCCGCCGTCGACGACACGATCGAGATCGATATCGACGAGAAGGACGTGCGCATCGACACCTATCGCTCGTCAGGCGCGGGCGGCCAGCACGTCAACACCACCGACAGCGCCGTGCGCCTCACCCATCTGCCGACCGGCATCGTGGTCACGTGCCAGAACGAGCGGTCGCAGCACAAGAACCGGGCCACGGCCTGGAAGATGCTGCGCGCGCGTCTTTACGAAGCCGAGCTGAAGCGCCGGGAGGACGAGGCGCAGGCCGCCGCCGCCGCCAAGTCCGATATCGGCTTCGGCCATCAGATCCGGTCTTACGTGTTGCAGCCCTATCAGCTGGTGAAGGATTTGCGGACCGGCGTGGAGAGCACCAACCCCTCGGCCGTGCTCGATGGCGACATCGACCGTTTCATCGAGGCGGCGCTCGCCGAGCGCATCCACCCCGATGCAAGAGCTTGAGCGAGCCCGTGCCGCTTGAGCGAGCCCTTGCCGCCGCTTTAGCGCGGGCCGGTCGAAGGCCTCGCTTCTCGCCCGGCCGGTTATTCGGCGGCGCGGGTCGGTAGTGCGCTGGCCTCGTCGTGAGGCTTCGCATCGAAGGCCATGGGCTTGTCGGAGCGGGAACTGCTCGCGGCGGGCGTCGCCTTGATCTCCGCCAGCGGATCGTCCGAGCGGCGTGACTTTCCTTCGAAATACGCGCCCTGCTCGATGGCGAGGCTCTGATGGAAAATATCGCCTTCGACATGGGACTGCGCCTGGAGCGTGACGCGCAAGCCCCTGATCGAGCCGACGACGCGGCCGCGCACGACGATGTCCTCGGCGATGACGCTGCCGATCACTTGCGACTTGTCGCCGAGCAAGAGTGAGCCGCAATTAATATCGCCCTGGATTTCGCCGTCGACCTGGATCTCGCCCTTGGAGTTGACATTGCCGATGATGGCAAGATCCTCGCCGATAATGGAGGGGACCATCTTGCTCGCGCTTGCGCTCGGGCTCTTGGCGGCATACGTCGCCGGCCGCTCGGTGAAGGGCGTCTTGATATCACCCCCCAGCCGTTCCCCCATCTTGGTGACGCTGTCTCCCGACTCCGGCTTCTTCGTGAACATAAAGGGTACCTCCCCATCGCATACTGCTGACGCGGGCGCCAAACAACTCCCCGACGCTAGACTTGCGGCTTACCAGAACAAGAATAAGCCACCTCAAGGGATTGTCGCGGAGTTTTCCCGTCTTAAGGGCTAATACCCAGCGCCCACTCCTGGCATGACAATATCGCCTCGCTTTCGCCTTGTCATGCGGGTTCTCCCGGGTTGGGGAGCGGCGCGCTGGAGCGGCCAAGCCGGGGCTCCGGCGCCTAGAACCGCCTTCCTTTGGCCGATTTTACCGCCTCTTATGACCATGCCCTTATCCTTTGCGTCGGGCGCCGCGGCAACGGGGCTTGGAAGGGTTCGGGGGGCTTGACTTGGGGGATGCCGACACAAGGCCATGAGCAGTCCGGGGCGTCGCTTTCCATCCAAAGCGGGGCCGTCGGCGCGTTGCTTGCTTGCGACCTGCCAGCCGCGGGGAGCGGCAACGAGCGCGTCCGCGGCCTGGTCGTGGCAAGGTCAATGACGGAATGAACGAGCCGATCTCAGGCGCTCTCGTCAAGCTGACCACCGAAGGTGGCAAGGCGATCCTGGCGTTGCCGGGGCGGGGCAGGGCGCTGGTGAAGCGCGTCCCGCAGCCGGTTCAAATCGAACTCAGGAAATTGTCCTCGCACGGCGCCCATGTCTGCCGCGAAATCTTCGCCGGCATTCTCGTGGTGGGAATGGTCGCCATCGTCCTCGGCTACGGCCGGCTTGGCCGCGGCCCGGTCTCCCTTGAAAGCCTCGTTCCCACCATCGAGGCGGCGATCAACGGCGAGCTTTCCGATCTGCATGTGAAGATCGACGACGCCATCCTGCAGCGCGCGCCTGACGGGCCGGGCATCCTGTTCCGCTTGCGCAACATCAGGCTTGTCGACAGGGACGGCGCGATCTTGGCCCAGGCGCCGTTCGCCGCCATCGGCATGAGCGGCAGCGCCTTGCTGGCAGGGCGCCTTGCGCCGGGCAGCGTCGACTTCATCAGCCCACGGCTGTTGCTGTTCTACGATTCCGCCCGAGTCCTTTCGCTCAGCTTCTCGCGGCCGGCGGGAGAGCCTGCCGGCCAGGCGGCCGCGCCGGGTGCGCCGGAAACGGCCATCGCCAAGCGGCAGCTTGAACCGGCCCCGAGCGGCCAGGTGCTCGATGTGACACGGACAGTCGCCGAGGTGTTCGAGCGCGCGCGCAGCGGCGACACGTCCTACCTGACGAGATTCGGCGTCAAGAACGCCCTCGTCGTGCTCGATCAGAACGGCATGCAGACCTCTTGGCAGGTGCCGGACTTTTCCATCGATCTCGAGCATAAGAACCAGCAGCGGAGCATTCTCGTAGGCCAAGCCAATATCGCATCGAGCAAAGGCGACTGGCAGCTCGAGTTCCGCACCGCGCAGCAGGTTAGGCGCAAGAGCCTCGGCATCACCGCGCTGATCCAGAATCTCGTCCCGTCCGGACTTGCCGGCAATTTTTCCTCGCTCGGCGTGCTCAAGGCTCTCGACATGGTGGTGAACGGCGAAACCACGGTCGAGCTCTCGGACTCGGGCGAGTTTTTGTCGGGCACCGCGAAGTTTAACCTGGAATCCGGCCAGATCACCCTGCCCTGGGACCCCGACAGCCCGCTCCACATCGACCGAGGCAATCTCAATGTGCGGTACCAGAAGGACCAGGATTTGGTCGAGATCGTCCGCTCCACGCTCGTTTGGGGGAACAGCAAGGCAACCTTAAGCGGCGAGTTCCGTCCGGTGCGCGACGCGAGCGGCGCGCCGTCCTCCTGGAACTTCACCCTCAAGGCCGACCCGGCGGTGCTGGCGGTAGAGGAATTTGGGCTTGGCCCCATGAAGATCGATGAATGGCAGGTCGTTGGAAGCATCGAGCCGCAAGACGGGCGCGTGACGATCTCGCGTTTCGTCATTCGCTCGGGCACCGCATCGATCCAGCTCTCCGGCAGCATTGCCGACGCTCCGGGGTCGCCGGAGATCCACCTGGCTGGCGAGGTGAGCGCGATGCCGCTTGACACCTTCAAGCTGTTTTGGCCGAAATTTCTTGCCGCAAAGGTGCGGGCCTGGGGGTTGGAGCAGGTGACCGGCGGCCAAGTCTTGGGCGGCAAGTTCAATGTGAACTTGGCCGCGGGCGAGCTCGCAAGAATCGGAGAAGGGGCCGAGCCTCCTCCCGAAGCCGGAAACGTCGAGTTTGATTTTACCGGCATGAGCATCACTTACATCGACAAGATGCCGCCGGTCCTCACCGGAGACGCCAAGCTCACCGTGTCGGGGGCAAGGTTCTCCGTCGACATCCCCCAAGGCAAGATCGTCGTGCCGTCGGGGCAGGAGATTGCGCTCAGCCAAGGCCGCTTCTTCATCCCCGATCTCCGCCAGGACCCGCAACAAGGCGAGATAACCTTCAAGGCGAACGGCCCCACGACCACGGTGCTTCAGCTTCTCGATCACGAGCCGCTCGGCTACATCAGAAGGGTTGGCCTGAAGCCGGACTTCCTGGGCGGCACGGCCAAGGGCGGCTTCACCCTCTCGCTGCCGATGAGGACAGACCTCGAGCTCGATCAGATCAAGTACCGGGGAATGGCGCGCCTCAACGATGCCATCGCCTCGAACCTAGTCGGCAATTTCGATGTGGACGGCGGCGTCCTCGATGTGAATCTCACCGAAGAGGCGGTCGAGGCCAAGGGCGCGATCAGCATCAAGGGCGTCCCGGCCGAGCTGACCTGGCAGCGCATCTTCAACGCGCCCGACGACCGCCAGCCGCCGCTCAGAGTGACGGCCCTTCTCGACGAGGCCTCGCGCGAGAAGCTCGGGATCAAGGTCAATCATCTCGTGCGCGGCCCGACCCCTGTCACCATGAACATCGCGGGCCTTGGCAGGGGCGCCATGAGCATGCAGGCCGATCTCACCGACGCGCAGCTCCTGTTCGGCGGGCTGGGCTGGACCAAGCCCGCGGGCCATGCCGCAACGCTCCAGCTCGATATCGTCCCGAAGGAGGGTGGCGCCACCGATCTGGAAAACCTGAAGATCGTCGGCGACGACATCAATATCCAGGGCGGACTGGCCCTCGATTCCGCGCAGCGCCTCAAGGAGTTCTATTTCTCCGATTTCTCGGTCAATCGCCTCACCCATGTCGAGATCACGGCCACGGTCCGCGACGACCAGGTGCTCGACATCAAGGCCGAAGGGCCAAGCTTTGACGGCAGGCAGTTCTTCCAGTCCCTGTTCTCCGCCGGCCAGCTCGACGGCTCGGTGGAGCCTGACGAGCCGTTCGGCGTTGATTTCAGCGCCGAGATCGGCACGGTCACGGGCCTCTACGAGACGACCGTGAAGAGCGTGGAGGTGACGATGAAGAAGCGCAACGGCCGCCTCGTTGCGCTCGATGCCAAAGGCGAGCTGAACGGCAAATCGCCCGTCGCCGTTCACCTGGAGCAGAAAGACGGCTCACGCGTGATCAACGCCGAGGCGCGCGACGCGGGCGATGCGTTCCGCGTCGTGGGCTTCTATCCGAGCGTCGAGGGCGGCGAGGCCTCGCTGGAGGTCAATCTCGACGCCGGCGGACCGGGCGCCAAGAGCGGGACGCTGTGGGCGCGTCAATTCACCGTGCTCGGCGATTCGGTCGTGAACGACGTCCTCTTCGATCCGGACGCGACAGCGGTCTTGGGCAACCGCAAGCAGCAAGTCACGCGCCAGAAGATCGCCTTCAATCAATTGCGCGCGCCCTTCACGGTCGGCGCCGGCAAGTTCCGGCTCAAGGACGCCTATATGAACGGGCCCATGCTCGGCGCCACCATGCGCGGCACGGTGGATTTCAAGGCGCAGACGGTCGAGCTCGGGGGCACGTATGTACCCCTCTAC
>JALHTP010000148.1 GCA_022865725.1 Methyloceanibacter sp.
ACGGCCTTGCTCGACCAGACCAAGTCGATCGAGCGCGCCGTCGTCGCTCTCGACCTCAAGTCGATCGAGTTCGAAGGCTCTGACAGCCTCGACAATCCGGCTACGGTGCAAGGGGACAGCGCAGCAGCCGGCAATGGTGGTTTAAAACCGAATTGACGCGGGGATTGGGCGGTGGAATATTATAACATAACAACTTCGAAGAAGCCGTATTCAAATATGTGAAAAGGGCCGGGGGACCTAAAAAATGAGTGGATGGCGGATCGCGCCGGGTTCCTTGGGCTCGGCTGCGGCGTTGCTCATTCTCGCAGGCACGCTGCTGCTGCCGTCTGTGGCGAGAGCGGACTGTAGCGTCACAGAGAACGGCGTGTCCGAGGACTCGGCGCTCTCGAGCCTATGGCCACAAATGGACACCCTCGGCGGCACGCGTCCCGCGCTTGCGCGGAGCGGCGTCGGCTTTGGCGCCACCTATATTGGCGAGGTGCTCGGCAACCCGTCGGGCGGCGTAAAGCAGAGCGCTCACTATGACGGTCTCCTCGATGTCTACATGGATGCCAACATGGGGAAATTGATCGGCTGGAAAGGGCTTTGCTTCCACGTCAACGGCTTCCAGATCCATGGGACCAGCATCACGGGTGAAAATCTCCTCAGCATTGTCAGTGCGAGCAACATCGAGGCTTTCCCCTCAACCCGCCTGGATGAGATGTGGTTCGAACAGACGCTCGCGGACGGCAGGGTCTCCGTCCGCTTCGGTGAGATGGCGGCCGACACCGAGTTCATGTTCGCCGATAGCGCCGGCGCTTTCATTGCCTCGACCTTCGGTTGGACGACGCTGAGCTCCGACAACCTTCCCTTCGGAGGTCCAATCTATCCTTTCGCCTCCCCGGGCGTCCGTGTGAGCGTGAGCCCAAATGATCGCCTCAGGCTAATGACGGCCGTCTATGACGACGACCCGATCGGACCTTGCGCAGAGGATCTCGATCCAGGTCAATGCAACGAACACGGTCTCGAGTTCCGCCTGGAGCATCCGCCTCTGCTGCTGGTCGAGGCTGACTACTCCTATAACAAGGACGCGGGATTGCGCGGCACGATTAAGCTCGGCGGTTGGTACGATTTCGGCAAGTTCGATGATCAGCGGTTTGACGTGAACCACGGATTGCAAGCGATCACCGGCCTCGATCCACTGGAGCATGATGGCACTTACGGACTCTATGGGATAATCGACCAATTGATCTATCGGTTGCCTGGCGAGGGCGATGGGGGGGGCATTTCCGTCTTTGCACGCGTGATCGGCAGCCCATCTGATCGCAATCAGATCGATGCTTATTTCGATACGGGCATCGTCTTCGCAGGGATGATCCGGCGCCGTCCGAATGACGTCTTCGGCGTCGGCTTCGCCTATACGGGCATCTCGGACGATGCCTCTGCCTTCGACAGGGACTCGGGTCTATCAGTCATTCGTAACCATGAGGCTCTTTTGGAGATCAGCTACACGGCGGAAATCGTTCCCGGATGGACGCTGCAGCCGGATTTCCAATACATCTGGAATCCCGGTGGCAATGTGCCGGATGACACGGGGACAAGGGCCATCAAGAATGCGACGGTGCTAGGGGCCCGAACGACGATAAGCTTCTGACGAAGGACGAGTGCACTCACCCCATCCAAGTTCCCGCGTTTGCGTCACAGGGTCGTCGAAGAGAACATCGCCAAGAAGGGCGCGCCGCGCCTTGCTTGCCGGCGCGGTCCTCTTCGGGGCGGTTCTGCCGCTCTTTGCCGGCGCGCTCAAATCCTATGGCGAAGGCGCTGACGCCGCGGTTCAGGGCCTACTTGCGCCCACCACCGATTTCACCAAGCTGGAAGCGGGCGAGGCCAAGCCGGGCGGCGGCGCCACCTCGCGCGGCTCGACCGACACCGCCAACGCCTTCTCACTCTCCTCCGGCAATATGGATTTCAAGCGCGAGCTCAACTTCAAGATCGGCAACGCCATCTTCCGCAAGAATTGGGTGTCGGCGCCCTCCTCGACCGACGCCTCCGACGGGCTTGGTCCGCTCTTCAATTCCCGCGCCTGCCAGAATTGCCATCTGAAGGACGGGCGGGGCCATCCGCCGCTCTCGGCCGACGTGCCCGACGATTCAGGCTCGATGCTGGTCAGGCTCTCGGTCCCGCCTGCGACCGAGGAGGAGAAGGCGAAGCTCGAAGCGCATAGCGCGAACTCGCTGCCCGACCTCATTTATGGCGGCCAGCTCCAGGATCGCTCGATCCAGGGCCTCAAGGCCGAAGGCAAGCTCAAGATCGATTATAAGGAGCGCAAGGTGAAGCTTGCCGGTGGCGAGACCGTCTCGCTCCGCGCGCCGAATTATTCGCTGACCGACCTCGCTTATGGTCCCATCAGCCCTGACATCATGATTTCTCCGCGCGTCGCGCCGCCGATGATCGGCTTGGGCCTGCTCGAAGCGGTGCCCGAGGAGCAGATTCTCGCTCTCGCGAGTTCCGAGGCGGCGAAGAATGACGGAATTTCGGGGAAGCCGAACCAGGTCTGGTCGCGCGAGCATCAGAAGCTGATGCTCGGCCGCTTCGGCTGGAAGGCCGGCATCCCCACCATCGCCCAGCAGGCGGCGGAAGCCTTTAACGGCGACATCGGCATCGCCTCGACCATGATTCCGTTCCCTTCGGGCGACTGCACCGAGAAGGAGCCGGATTGCCTCAACGCGCCGAACGGCAATTCGCCGAGCTACCAGAACGTCGAGGTGGGCGATGAGCTGTTCAAGCTGGTGGCGTTCTATTCGCAGAACTTGGCCGTGCCTTCCCGGCGGAAGCCCGATGACGCCGAAGTGCTCAAGGGCAAGGAGATCTTCTACAAGATCGGCTGCGCGAGCTGCCACAACCCCAAATTCGTCACCGGCGAGGCGCCCGGCCAGCCGCATTTGTCGCATCAACTTATCTGGCCTTACACCGATATGCTGCTGCACGACATGGGCGAAGGGCTTGCCGACAATCGCCCCGAGGGGGCGGCGACTGGGCGCGAGTGGCGGACGCCTCCGCTCTGGGGCGTAGGCCTCACCCAGACCGTGAGCGGGCACACGCTGTTTCTGCATGACGGCCGGGCGCGCAACGTGACCGAGGCC
>JALHTP010000149.1 GCA_022865725.1 Methyloceanibacter sp.
AGCGCCGAGCCGAGCGCCAGAGTGACGTAGGCGCTCTGCTTGCCGAGATTCTCGGCGGTCGCGGGCGGCAGGATCAGCTTCTCCGGCGGGATGGCGGCGAAGATCGCGCCATAGCCGCCGAGTTTCGCCGGGATGACCACCACGGCGGCGAAGATGGTCACGAAGATCAGCGCATCCTTGACGACGGCGATCAGCGCCGGCGCCCTGAGCCCGCTGGTATAGGTGAAGGCGGCCAAGACGATGAAGGCGATGAACAGCGGCAAATGCCCGGCAAATCCGCTGGTCGGAAAACCGAGCGCGCCGATCACCACCTCCATGCCGATGAGTTGCAGAGCGATGTAGGGCATGGTGGCGACAATTCCGGTCGCCGCCACCGCCAGCGCCAGCGTGCGGCTGCCGAAGCGGTCGCGCACGAAGTCGGCGGCGGTCACATGGCCGCGCTCGCGCGCGATGGCCCAGAGCCGCGGGAAGACGAGATAGAGAAAGGGATAGATGACGATGGCGTAGGGAATGGCGAAGAAGCCCATGGCGCCGGCGCCGAACACCAGCGCGGGAACGGCGATGAAGGTATAGGCGGTGTAGAGATCGCCGCCGAGCAGAAACCAGGTGACCATGGTGCCGAAGCGGCGGCCGCCCAAACCCCATTCATGCAGGAGATTGAGATCGGCCTTGCGCCAACGCGCCGCGACGAAACCGATCCAGGTGACGAACAGGAACAGCAGCACGAAGACGATCGTGGCGGGGAGATTCAAATTCAAAGAACGTCTCCCGTCGCGCCGGGGTCGACGTGAGCGCTCGCCCTCTGCGTGACCTTGGTGATCCGCGTCTCGATCAGATAGACGCCGAGCACGATGACAGCGGCGATGAGGATCCAGGCGAGCTGGTACCAATAGAAGAAGGGCACGCCGCCGAGCTCAGGCTCGATCCTGTTGTAGGACGGCACCCAAATCACAGCCAGCACCGGAATGATGAGAAAGAGCCGCGGCCAATAGAGGCGCAGCCCGGACTCCTTGACCTTGCCAGGCTTGTCGCGGCCGGGCTTCGCTGCTTGGCGCGGACCGGCCTTTGGTTTCTTGGCTGTCATTGCGCGGGTCCCCCTGCCCGGGCGCTTCGGCGCGGGAGCTTACTGAAAGCGGCGATTGAGCGCGACGGGGTTTATACCCGCATTCGCCGGATGACACCGTAATTTGCTGCAATTTATGGAGATTCAGATATAAGAATCAATAGCTTAATCTGGATCGCACGAGGCCATTTTGGAGAACCCAACGGGTGAGTCGGTCGATGGTCCTCTCCGGCTCGATTTCGACCGCCGCGTGAAGCTGGAGTTCCATGGCTCGCGGATCACCTCCGATGCCGGACTGCTCGCCTATCGCGAACTCGACGACGCCCTCGGTCTCAGCACAATGGCCGGGAACGTGCTCGCCGATGCGCGGACCGGCAGGAACGGCCGCCATGCGCTGGTCGGGTTGCTGCGGCAGTCCGTATTCGGGCGGCTTGCCGGATATGATGACGTGAACGACGCCGAACGGCTACGCCATGATCCGGCGATGCGCTGGATCGTCGGTGGCAAAGCGGCTCAGGGTTCTGCGGCCTCGCCAAGCCAGATGGGCCGCTTCGAGACGAAGTGGCTCGCGGCGTCCAACAATCTCCCGGCACTCGCCGACCTCTCCGGCCAATGGATCGACGGCGTTCATGGTCGCCGTCCGCCGAGAGGCATCGTGCTCGACATGGATTCCAGCGTCAGTCCGACCCATGGCGATCAGGAGATGAGCGTCTGGAACGGCCACTACGCCTGCACCTGCTATCACCCGCTGTTCCTGTTCAACCAGTTCGGTGATCTCGAACGGTGCGCGCTTCGTCCCGGCAACGTCCACAGCGCCGACGGCTGGCAAGACGTGCTCGCCCCGGTCGTGGACCGCTATCGGGGCAAGGTCTCGCGCCGCTACTTCCTCGCCGATGCCGCCTTTGCCAATCCTGCGGTCTACGA
>JALHTP010000015.1 GCA_022865725.1 Methyloceanibacter sp.
ATCGATCGGCTTGCGGCCAGCGTTGCTCTTGCGCCGGGCCTCCGGCGTAAGCACCACGGCCTAGATATCGGCCCGGAAGTTTTCCCACGCACGAGCCGGTCGATCGACTCCAGCGGATCGCCCTTCTCCGACAGCGCCGCCAGCCGCTTGTCCGCATCGAAAAACCCTAGCTGTGCCATCCACACCCCCTGCCGAATCATGACCTCAAGCAGCAGACTCACACAGGCCAGCGGGACGGCCTATTGTTCGAGGCCCCCTCAAGGCTATTATTTCAGCCGGCCGGTGACGGCGCTCAAGGTCACCGAATTGCTGCGCGCGGGCCGGGTCGAGCCTGCAACGGGTCACCGGCTCACCTCGTCGGCGGCGTAAGCAATCAGAAATCAGAAATCGCTGCCGCGCAGCGCGTCGAGCCGCCGGCGATCCCGCTTGGTTGGGCGCGGGCCCTGGCGGCCTGAGCCGTCGGCCCCCGGTTCGGGCGGAGCGGCCTGCGGGGTCAAATCCTCATAGAGCGTGCGCGCCAGGCTCGCCGGACCGCGCCGCTCGACAGCGCCCAATACCCGCACCGCGGACAGCCTGCCGAGAAACGCGAGCGTCACCACATCGCCCGCCTGGACGAGGCGGCTTGGCTTGAGCGTGCGGTCGCCATTGACACGCACCTTGCGCGCCTCGATCAGCCGCGCGGCGCCCGTTCGCGTCTTGGCGAGCCTTGCGCACCAGAGCCATTTGTCTAGCCGCTGCCCCGGCATGCGCGCTCCCGCTCAGCTTTATGGCTGGCGCGCGGCCAGCGTTCGCCTCAGCGCCTCCAGAGCGGCGAAGGGCGAATGCTCGACGGCAGCCTTTCGCTGAAGCTCGCGCTTGGCATCACGCGTGGCGTCAAGCTGCGTACAGGCCTCGGGCCTTTGCCGCCCCCGCCTTGGCCCTTTCGCCTGTTCCTCGCGCCGGGGTCTATGGCTTGCGCGCTTGTCGTGGCGCGCTTCTTTGCGCTTCCCTGGCCGCCAAACCTCGTCGAAGGCCTCCAACTGCGCCTCTGGCCGCTTGGGCTCTTGGCCCGCTTGAGGAGCATCGTCCGGCGCCGACGCTTGAGCCTCGACAGCGGGCACAGGCGCGAGCTTGCGCCGCTCGAGCCTGAAGCCGAGCGCCTTCAGGATCGAGGAGAACTCTTCGCCGGAGCAGCCGACCACCGACATGAGCTCGGGCACCACCCGGAAGCCGCCGTCGCCGGTCGCCCCTGTCGGAGGCGCCACGCCGCCTTCGGCCGAGCGGAAGGCGATGCGCGCGCGGATGAGATCGGAAAGCCGTTCCAGCATGTCGATGCGAACCGCGCGCGAGCCCGCGACATGGAAGCCTGCGGCGCGCCAATAAGGCTCGGGGATTTGCTTTCCCGCCTCGACCGAGGTCAGCCCCTGTTGCGGCCGCGCGGGCATCGCCTCGGCGTCGATGCCGTGATCGCGGCCCGAATAGAGCGCCCACAGCATCAGCAGCAAATCGGCGGCCGCCGGCTTGAGCAGCGCGGGGATGTAGACGTTGAAGGCGCCGAAGCGGATGCCGTAGGTGCGAAGCTGGGCGCGGGCCGCCTGGTCGAGCGCCTTGATCTCGTCGGAGGCCGTCTCGCGGCGAAGCACGCCGAGATTTTCCGTCAATTGATAAGCGAGCCCGCGGGCAAGGCCCGACAGGTCGGCGGCCTCGCTGAGCACGACGAGCGGCGCGACCTTGCCGTGCAGCTCGGCCTCTAGCCAGGCTTCGAGGCGCTTCATCACCCGCTCGCGGTCGGAAGCGGCGAGATGCTCATCGGCGAGCAGCTGGAGGCGCGGCTTGAGCGCCGTCTCGCCCCGCTCAAGCCGCGCGATCTCCGATTCGGCCCAGACGATCCGTCCATTGTGGAGCGTGATGGCCGCGTCGGGCGCGCCGCTAAGCGCATCGGTGCGCTCCGCCAGCTCGCCGGCAAGCACCCTGGCCGCCGCATGGCGGGTGGCGCGTCCTTGGATGCCGTCGCTCGATGTGTCAGGGGTGAAGCGGAAGCCGTCGAGGCGTCCGACATAATGGTTCTCGACCATGATTTTTCCGTCAGCGCCGATCTCGGCCGCGATCTCGTCCTTGTCGCGCAGCCGCCGCATCAGCACGCTGGTGCGCCGGTCGACGAAGCGCTGCGTCAGCCGCTCGTGCAGCGCATCGGACAGAGTGTCCTCGATGGCCTTGGTGCGGCCCTGCCAATGCTCGGGATCGTCGAGCCACTCCGCATGGTGCGACACGAAGGTCCAGGTGCGGATCTGCGCCAGCCTGTTGGAGAGCGTGTCGAGATCGCCGTCGGTACGATCGGCAAGGGCCACCTGGGTGGCGAACCAGTCGGCCGGGATCTTGCCCGCCTCGCTCATGACGAAGCCATAAAGCGTCGAGACGAGCTCGGCGTGGCTCGCGGCGGAGATCTTCCGGTAGTCGGGGATCTGGCACATCTCCCACAGCAGCGCGACCGCAGCGGGGGCCCGCGCCATGTCGCGCAAGCCCGGATCGTTGCTCACATTCTCCAGCGCGATCACGTCGTCCACCATGCGCGAGCGGGCAAGCCGTGGATGGTCGGGCATCTCGCGCAAACTGTCCTTCAGCCTCTCGATCGAGCCGAAATCGAGCTTGCGGTTCCGCCATTGCAGGACGCCGACCTGGTCGAAGGAATGGTTCTCCAGACGGTCCACCAGCTCGCCCTCGAAAGGCTGGACCTGGCCGGTCACGCCGAACGTGCCGTCATTCATGTGGCGGCCCGCGCGCCCGGCGATCTGGCCAAGCTCAGCCGGGGTCAGATTGCGGTGATTTTGCCCGTCGAATTTGCGGATGCCGGCGAAGGCCACATGGTCGAGGTCGAGATTGAGCCCCATGCCGATGGCGTCGGTCGCCACCAGGAAATCGACGTCGCCGTTCTGGTAGAGCTCGACTTGCGCGTTGCGCGTGCGGGGGCTAAGCGCGCCGAGCACCACGGCGGCGCCGCCGCGCTGGCGCCTGACCAGCTCGGCGATGGCGTAAACGTCGTTGGCGGAGAAGCCGACAATGGCCGAGCGGCGGGGAAGCCGCGTGATCTTCTTCTCGCCGGCATAGGCCAGTTGCGAGAGGCGGGGCCGCGACACGAGATTGGCGCCGGGCAGGATCTCGCGGATGGCGTCGCGCATGGTGGCGGCGCCGAGCAGAAGCGTCTCGCTCAAGCCCCGCGCATGGAACAGGCGCTCGGTGAAGATGTGGCCGCGCTCGGCGTCTGCGGCAAGCTGCACCTCGTCGACGGCGACGAAGTCCGCCTCGTGCTCGAGCGGCATGGCCTCGACGGTGCAGACATAGAAGCGCGCGGAGGGGGGCTTGATCTTCTCCTCGCCGGTGATGAGCGCGACCTTGCCGGCGCCCACGCGTCCCACGATCTTGTCATAGACCTCGCGCGCGAGCAGGCGCAGCGGCAGTCCGATGATGCCGACGTCATGGGCGAGCATGCGCTCGATGGCGAGATGGGTCTTACCGGTATTGGTCGGGCCGAGCACGGCGGTGACGCCGCGTCCGCGCTGGAGATTTGTGGAACTCGGGGATAACGACCGGCTCATTCTTGACGTCCTCAACATCCAATCCCAATTCGGCACGGAACGAGGGGGGAACGAATCTCGTCCGAATCGGTGACTCTGCCCATTCGGTTTTCGTTCTGTGCGGAATTGGGACGGTTGGCTGGTTTGATCGGGGTCTCGGTGAGATGGGCCCCTCGGGGCCGATCACCAAATCTCGGATGGGCTTTCAGCTCCCTTAAGCGCTGAGGAAGGCAACGGGAACGGAGCACGCACGAATCAGGAGACAGTTAATCTTCGGCATCTGTTCCCTACTACATCTTGGGATTTGGGCTCTCGCCGTTAACCCTTGAGCTTCGGTCAGGAGGACGTTTGGCAGGTCACGGCTCGGCGCTTGCGCGGCGCGCGCCGGCGACCTGGATCGACGTCACGAGCGCGGAGCCATAACCCACCGGCGTCGGCAGCACAATCCGGTAGGGCACGTACATATGGGTCCCCCGCACCGGGATGAGCCAGACCTCGATCTCGTTCGTCTGCGACATCAGCTTGATGCCGGGATTGTCGGGCTGGTATCCGGCGATGGGGATGAATTTGACCGCGCAGATCACCGCCGGTCCGGCATAGCCTCCGGGCGTCGACCGCTGCACATTGACTGCGCGCTTCGGCGTGATCACGAGGTCGAAGCGCTGCTGGCCGTCGAACACGGGTAGGGTCTGGTTGCAGACCTTGAGATCCCCATTGGGGTTCTCCGAGTGGGCGCTCAAGAAGGCGCCGCTCATGGGGTCGAGCACGCCCTCGAGCTGCTCCTTGGTGATCGGAATGGTGCGGGGGTTCGGCCGCTTGTTGGGAAACATCGACAAGCCGGTGACGGCGCGGCCGTCGAAGGTCATGCGGAGCTGCTCGGTCTTCTTGCCGCCATTCGAATAGCTGAGCGCGTACATGGCAGGCTCAGGCCCCGCGCTCGTCACACGACCCGTGCCCGAAGTCACGCCCCGCCATTCATAGATGAGGCCTTGCAGGATGCTGAACCGGCCCTCGCCGCGCATCTCGTAGTCCTCGCCGCGCAAGGTCGTGGTCAGGCGAAAGTCGCCGAGATTGAAGCCGGCCAGATCGACGCGGTAGACAGCGACAATTCTGGCTGCGTCCAAAGGGCCGATCTCGGCATAGGCGGTGTCCGTGGGGAGGTTGCCGCCCAGCCCGCAGGTGAGCGCGGCAACGGCCGCTAGGCTCAAGCAATGGCGCGCTCGTTGCATGGCTCCAACCCCTAGCAAGTCTGCCCGCCTGCTTGAACTCCCGGGAATGTCGGGTTATTCGCGGGATTCGTCAATTCCGGGCTTAGCGCAGGTTTGTGGCGGCGCCTTGACCCGAAAGGCCCATACCCGTATATCTCGCGCCGCCGGTTGCAACGCTTTTGCCGGGATACCCCGCGAAGGCATACCGGCTTCCACGGAATTTAGGAGAAGGATTAGCGCCATGGCCCGTCGTTGCGAGCTCACCGGCAAAGCCGTGCTCACCGGCAACAATGTGAGCCATGCCAAGCGCCGCACCAAGCGCCGCTTCCTGCCCAATCTCTGCAATGTGACGCTGGAGAGCGAGGCGCTGAAGAAGCGCGTGCGGCTGACCATCAGCGCGCATGCCTTGCGCTCGGTGGAGCATCGCGGCGGGCTCGACGCCTTTCTCTTGAAGGCGGGCGATGAGGAACTGTCCTTGAAGGCGCGCCGGCTCAAGCGCGATATCGCCAAGAAGGCCACCACCCAGGCCGCGGCGGCCACCTAGCCGCGCGGGCCGGCGGCGACGGGTTTCGTCTCGGGCAGCGCGAACTGCATGATCAGCGTGCGCTGGAGCGGGCTGAAATTGTCGTCGGACATCAGCGTGAGGACGGTCTCGCCCGACGGCGCCCGATACGCGGCGATCGCCTCCATATTGTCGATATTCAAGCTGTCATCGGCTTCGAGCAGCACCTCGCCCTGGATGAGCGCGCCGCGCTTCAGCTCGCTCTGAGCGATGCGGCGGATGCGCATCTTGATGCCCTCGCTATAGCGGAACCGCCGCTCGAGCACGACGATGCCGCCGTCGGGTAGCGGCGCCGCATCGGTGATGTCGAAGCCGCCGAGGCGTTTCAGCACGATTCCTCCCGGAGAGGACCCCCCGATCAGCCAGCCTTGCAGATTGCCGGTCTTGTCGAGAAGCCGCTCGGAGAAGATGACCAGCGTCCCCGCCAGCTTGCCGGTGCGGATCATCGCCATGGCCTCGATGCCGGTATTGGCGCCCATCGCCTTCGTCCCCGCAGGCAAGGGGACGCTCCCGCTGGGCGGCCCGAACCGATCCGCGGTGAAGGGATAGCGCGCGATTCTGTGCTTGCGCTCGAAGGAGACGAGAGCCGTGCCTTGCTGCGTGTCGCCGTCGATCAGCGTCATGCCCTCGGAGTCGCGCAAGACATCGTCGCGGAGCGGCTTGCCGTCGGTGCCGAGGATGGGTCCGAGCACGGCGCCGCTCAGGCCCTTCAGCTTCCGTCCGTCATAGTCGAGATTGGCCTTGAGCCAAATGCCGGCATCGGAGACGGCGAGCAGCGCCTTGCCGGAAGGATCGATGGCGACGGCCGAGAAACCGCCGAAATAGATGGACTTGGCGTAGAGATTGAGCCCGGCCCTGAAGATCAGTTTGCCGAACTCTTTCCGCCCGGAGTTCTCGCGGTCGAAGTCGATGGGAATCGCAGTGACAGTGGTCGAGATCGGGGCCTCGAGCACCGTCTGCGGCTTGTCGGCGAGCGCCGGCGCGACGACCAATGTCGCCGCGACGACGGCAACAGAAGCCGAGTAAAGCCAGGAGGTGCGGAAAACGGTCCTCACGCTAGAACGAAATCCCTTCAGGTTGAATCACGATTTCGCCCTAGCTTTTTGTTTGAGCATAATCTTTTCGGAAAACCGGTTTCTACTTTTCCGGATCGTGCGCTAATGCAGCTTCCGGCGCTTGGCCCGCATCGGATTGGGCATCGCGCGAAGCATCTGCCGCCGGGCAACATCCTCGTCGAACAGCTCGGCAAGTTTCTCGGTCATGACGCCGGCCAGCTCCTCGGCGTCGGTGACGGTGACTGCGCGCCGGTAATAGCGCGTTACGTCGTGGCCGATGCCGATGGCCAGCAGCTCGACCGACGAGCGGGTCTCGATCTCCTCGATCACCTGACGGAGATGACGCTCCAAATATGACCCCGAGTTGACCGAGAGCGTGGAATCGTCGACCGGCGCGCCGTCGGAGATCATCATCAGAATGCGCCGCTGCTCGGGGCGCGCCAGCAGACGGGCATGCGCCCAAGCGAGCGCCTCGCCGTCGATATTCTCCTTGAGCAGGCCCTCGCGCATCATCAGCCCGAGATTGCGCCGCGACCGCCGCCATGGCGCGTCGGCGGATTTGTAGACGATATGGCGGAGATCGTTGAGCCGGCCGGGAAGGGCAGGCTTCAGCGCATTGAGCCACGCCTCGCGCGCGTGCCCGCCCTTCCAGGCGCGCGTGGTGAAGCCGAGGATCTCGACCTTGACGCCGCAGCGCTCGAGCGTGCGCGCCAGAATATCGGCGCAGCAGGCCGCGACCATGATGGGACGGCCGCGCATCGAGCCGGAATTGTCGAGCAGGAGCGTGACCACGGTGTCGCGGAAACTGGTTTCGCGCTCCTGCTTGAACATCAGCGGATGCATGGGATCGACGATGACGCGGGCAAGCCGCGCGGCGTCGATCATGCCTTCGTCGAGATCGAAGTCCCAGCCGCGGTTCTGCTGGGCGAGCAGCCGGCGTTGCAGGCGGTTGGCGAGCCTCGCCACCGCGCCGTGCAGCGCCTGGAGCTGCTTGTCGAGAAAGGCGCGCAAGCGTTCAAGCTCGTCCGCGTCGCAAAGCTCCTCGGCGTTGACGATCTCGTCATAGGCGCGGGTGAACACCTTGTAGCCGAAGGCTTCCGGGTTATCGAGCACCGAGAGATTGGGACGCCACGGCTCCGCGCGGCGCGGCAGCGCCGAGGCGTCGGCCTCGCGGTCGCGGCGGTCGGTCGAGCCGTCGTCCCTGTCGTCGAGGGATTCCTCGCTCATGGAATCCTGCTCGGCGCGGGAATCGGCTGATGAATCGGCGCGCTGCTCCCCGTCGGCGTTCTCCTCGCCGTCGGAGGCGTCGGGATCGGCCTCGCTCTCGTCCGGCGATTTCTCTTGGTCTTCGCGCTGCTCGAGCTGGTCGGCGAGGTTGAGCGCGGCGAGCAGGTCCCGGGTCAGCCTGCCGAAGGCCTCCTGGTCGAACAGCATCTCCGGCATGCGCTCGAGCACGGTCCGCGCCCGGCCCTCGATCCAGGGACGCCAGAGATCGACCACGGCGCGCGCCTTGGCCGGCGGCGTCTGGCCTGTGAGTTTCTCCCGCACCAGGAGGCCGAGCGCGTCCGGCAGCGGCGCTTCGGAGCGCTCGGCGACTTCGGCGAAGCGGCTCCGCTCGTAGCGCTGCTCCATGCGGGCGGCGAGGTTCGCCGCAACGCCCTGCATGCGCTTGGCGCCGATCGCCTCCACGCGCGCCTGCTCGATCGCCTCGAACACGGCGCGCGCCTCGCCGCCTGACGGCGCCAAGGCCTCATGCAAGGCAGGATCGTGGCAGGCGATGGAGAGCGCGGCGGCGTCGGCATGGCCGCGGATCACGGCGATCTCAGTCTTGCTCGGCACGCGCGACGGCTCCGGCAGCCGCGCCGTCTTGCCGACAAGGCCGGGAGGCTCGCTGGTGAACACCACCTCGACGCCGCTGTCGGCGGCGATCGAGCGGGTGGTCAGCGTCACCGCGCGCTTGAAGGGATCGAGCGGCGCTTCTTTACGCCGGGTGAGCGTCATGGTCAGCTCAGCGCCACATTGGCGGTCGATTGCGGCAGATCCTCGCCGAAGCAGCGCTGATAGAACTCCGCGATCAGCCCACGCTCCAGCTCGTCGCATTTGTTGAGGAAGGAGAGCGCGAAGGCGGTGCCGACATCGCCGAAGATCTCGGCGTTCTCCGCCCAGGTGATGACCGTGCGCGGGCTCATCACCGTGGAGAGGTCCCCGTTCATAAAGGCGTTCCGGGTCAGCTCGGCCACGCGCACCATGTTGGACACGACCTTGCGTCCGGCGTCCGTGTTCCAGGCCTTGGCCTTGGCCAGCACGATGGCCACCTCGTCGTCATGCGGCAGATAATTCAGCGTGACCACGATCGACCAGCGGTCCATCTGGCCCTGGTTGATCTGCTGCGTGCCGTGATAGAGGCCGCTCGTGTCGCCGAGCCCAATCGTATTGGTGGTCGAGAACAGGCGGAAGGCCGGATGCGGCCGGATCACTTTGGACTGGTCGAGCAAAGTGAGCCTGCCGGAGACCTCGAGCACCCGCTGAATCACGAACATCACGTCGGGCCGCCCGGCGTCATACTCGTCGAAGCAGAGCGCGGTGTTGGACTGGAGCGCATAAGGCAAAATGCCCTCGCGAAACTCCGTCACCTGCATCCCGTCGCGGATCACGATGGCGTCCTTGCCGACGAGATCGATACGGCTCACATGGCTGTCGAGATTGATGCGCATGCAGGGCCAGTTGAGCCGCGCCGCGACCTGCTCGATATGGGTCGATTTGCCGGTGCCGTGATAGCCCTGGATCATGACGCGGCGGTTGTGCTTGAAGCCGGCCAGGATGGCGAGCGTCACATCGCGGTTGAATTGATAGTCGGGGTCGAGGTCGGGCACGTGCTCGTCGGGCCGTGAATAGGCAGGCACTTCGAGATCGGTGTCGATGCCGAAGACCTGGCGGACGGAAACCGACATGTCGGGCAGGCCGGCGACGTTGCGGGCAGTTTCGAGTGTCATGGTCTGTGGAAGCCTATTGAGTCGCGTTGCATATGAGCTTGGCCAGTGGCGAAGCCGTGATGTTGGAGAAGGGGGGCTGCCCAGCGACTTTACGCAAGCCCGGCCTGTCTCAGATAATTATAGGCTTGGATCACTTCGCGCAACTTGTCCTCTGAGGTGCGGTCGCCCTTGTTGTGGTCGGGGTGGAGCCGCTTAACCAATTCCTTGAAGCGCGCCTTGATGTCGGCCTTGGTGGCGGAGTCCTCGAGATTGAGCTGGCGCAAGCATTTCCGCTCGAGGCGCTTCAGCGGCCGCACCGGCCCACTGGCTGCCGCCTTGTCGGCGGCGCGCTCGGCGAACAGCCCGAAAGGATCGGCGGTGGCGAAGCGGTGGGCGAAGCCGCCAGTGTGCGCGCCGTTGCGGGGCCTGCGCTGCCGCGCCCAGGGGTTCACGCCCATCGACCAGGTCGGGCGATGCCCGATCGTGTCGTCCTTCTGGTGCTGCACGACATCCTCGTCGGGCAGCCCGGCGAAATAATTGTAGCCCTTATTGTATTCCCGCACATGGTCGAGGCAGAAGCGATGATACTGGCCTTCATGTCCGCGGCCCTTGGGAGCGGGGTAGAGACCAGGCTCCGTGCAGCCCTGCCACTCGCAAGCGGGACAGGACTCGCGCAACAGGCGGTTCGTGTCGGGCTTGACGCGCAAGCGGTCGAAGAATTTCGAGTCGAGCTTCATGGACTCGGCATTATGGGAAGCAGCGCCTGTCACAACAAGCATGGCCCTTGGGGCAGCGATTAGGCTAAGATGACCGGTTAAGGTGGAGGCGGCACGATGCGTGTTGAAGAGCAGATCACACAAAAGTTGCAACAAGCCTTCGCGCCGGTCTCCCTCGAGGTTGTTAACGACTCCGATCGTCACAGAGGCCACGCCGGCGCGCCCGGAACCGGCGAGAGCCATTTCACCATCAAAGTGGTGTCGGACCGCTTCGCCGGCAAGTCGCGCGTCGAACGTCACCGCATGGTCAACGACGTTCTGGCCGATGAGCTCAAGGGCCCGGTCCACGCCCTGGCCATCAGCGCGCTGGCCCCGGAGGAGCGCTCGCGGCCTCTATGAGGCCTTGCTCGACGCCTTCTTCCGCTTGCGCGCGGGCTTGAGCGGCGTCACCCGTAACGACGTGATCTTGTTCCGCTGCCGCTTCAGCACCTCGAAGCGGAACTCGTGGAAGGTGAAGGCCTGGCCGGTATCGGGAATGGTCTGCGCCTCGTGGAGCACCAGCCCGGCGATGGTGGTGGCTTCCTCGTCGGGGATGTCCCAGTCCATCAGGCGGTTCACGTCCCGGATCGGCACCGCGCCGTCGACGATCAGCGAGCCGTCGGCTTGCGGCTTGGCGAGGGAGGCGGCGATGTCGGTCTCGTCGGTGATGTCGCCGACGATTTCCTCGATAATGTCCTCGAGCGTGACGAGGCCCATCACCTCTCCATATTCGTCGACCACGATGGCGAAATGGGCTTTCCGCTTGAGAAAGGCGTTGAGCTGGTCCTTCAGCGTCGTGGTGTCGGGCACGAACCAAGGCGGGGTGGCGAGCGCGACGATGTCGAGCTTGCCGAGATCGCCCTTGGCATCGCGCAACGCCCGTAGCAGCGTCTTGGCGTGGAGGATGCCGATGATCTCCTCGCGCTCGCCGCGCCACAACGGCAGCCGCGTATGCGAGCTCTTCAAGGCTTCGTCCACGATCTTCTCGGTGGGAAGCTCGGCGTCGATCGCGTCCATCTTGGTCCGGTGCACCATGATGTCGGAGACGGTGAGCTCGCGCAGGTCGAGCACGCCGCCCAGCATGTCGCGGGTGAGCTTCACCACGCCGCCTTCCTGGTGATGCAGCTCGATGGCGCCCCTGATCTCCTCATGCGCGGAGAGCACTTCGGCGTCATCGCTGATCGAGACGCCGAACAGGCGCAGCGTATGGCGCACGATCCACTGCATGGTGGCGGTCACCGGCGCCAACACCGCCACCACGAAATTGACGGCCGGTGCCACAGTGAGTGCCATGCGGTCGGCGTTGAGGATGGCGTAGGTCTTGGGCAGCACCTCGGCGAACAGCACCACGATCGTCGTCATCACGATGGTGGCGTAGACCACTCCCTCCTCGCCGAACAGGGTCAGGAACAGGCTGGTGGCGAGCGCCGACGCGGCGATGTTGGCCAGCGTATTGCCGAGCAGGATGGCGCCGATGAAGCGCTCGCGCACGGTGAGCAGGTAGTTCACCACGCGCGCGCGACGGTTCCCGTCCTGCTCCAGCGCGTGCATCTTGGCGCGCGAGGCCGCGGTCAGCGCCGTCTCGGAACCGGAGAAGAAGGCCGAGGCGAGGAGCAGACCCAGGATCGCGCCAAGCGTAACGCCCAAGCCTAGTGTCATCGTCTGCCGCACTCCTGAACGAGGAATTCTGTGAGCTGGGGAAGCGGCACGTCGCGCTCGACAAAGGCTTGGCCGATGCCGCGCACCAGCACGAGCGCGAGCTTGCCGCCCTTCACCTTCTTGTCCTGCGCCATCAGCCGCAAGAGCACGTCAGGCTTGGGCTGCGCGCCTGGGATCGCGGAAATCTTCACCGGCAGCCCGACAGCAGCGAAATGCTGCTCGACGCTGCTCGCATCCTTTGCCGGGCAAAGCCCAAGCTCGACCGAGAAGGCGAAGGCGAGCCGCATGCCGATCGAGATCGCCTCGCCATGCAGGAGCCGGTCCGAATAGCCGGCAAAGGCCTCGAGCGCATGGCCGAAAGTATGGCCGAGATTGAGGAGCGCGCGTTTGCCGCTTTCCTCCCGCTCGTCCTCTGCGACGATGGCGGCCTTGGCGCGGACGCTTGTCTCCACCGCGTGGCGGCGCTGGCCGCCGGATGCGGCAAACACCTCGGTCCAGTTCTGCTCCAGCCAGGTGAAGAACGGCGCATCGCCGATCAGCCCATATTTAACCACCTCGGCATAGCCGGCCCGGAACTCGCGCTGGCTCAAGGTCGAAAGCACGGAAATATCGGCGAGAACCAGGCTCGGCTGATGGAAGGTGCCGATCAGGTTCTTGCCTTGTTTCGTGTCGATGCCGGTCTTGCCGCCGACCGAGGAATCGACCTGAGCCAAGAGCGAGGTCGGCATCTGCACGACGCGGACGCCGCGCCGCAAGATGCTCGCGGCAAAACCGGCCAGATCTCCGACCACGCCGCCGCCAAAGGCGATGACGCAATCGCCCCGCTCGACGCCCTGCTCGATCAGGGTCTCGCAGAGCGTGGCGAGGACGGGGAAGCTCTTGCTCGCCTCGCCGGGGGCGACCACCGCCTTGCCGAGAAAAAGCCCATGCTGCTCGAGGGTCGCTTTGAGAGGCGCGAGATAGAGCGCCGCGACATTCTTATCGCTCACCACCGCGCAGCGCGCGCCAGGAAGCGCCGCGGCGATACGCCGCCCGGCCGAGGCGATCAGCCCCTCGCCGATGACGATAGGGTAGCTCCGTCCTGGAAGCGTCACCTCGATGGTTGTCTCGCTTTGGCCTTCGGCCAAGGCGGTCGCGCCGTCGCGCATCATGTCACCTTCTTGCGGCCCTGACGTTCGTCCGCATTCGCCTCGCAGTCGAGCTTGCCGGCAACCGCATCGATAACCGCGCCCACGATCACATCATGGGGCACGTCGCGGCTCTCGACCGTCACATCGGCCTCTTCATAGATGGGATAGCGCTCTTCCATCAGCTTTTTCATCACTTTTTCTGGGTCGCCGGCGGCAAGGAGCGGCCGGTTGTCCCGCCGCCCGACGCGTTTCAGCAGCACTTTGATCTCCGCCTTGAGCCAGACCGAGAGCCCGCCCGCCTTGATATTGGCCCGCGTGTCGGGATTCATAAAGGCGCCGCCGCCTGTGGCGAGCACCTGCGGGCCGGCTTCCAGCAGCCGCGCGATCACCTTGCGCTCGCCCTGGCGGAAATAGGCTTCGCCATGCTCGGCGAAGATTTCGCTGATGCTCGCGCCGGCCGCCGCCTCGATCTCGGAATCGGCATCGATGAAGGGCAGCTCGAGCCGGCTGGCGAGCCGCCGGCCCACGGCGGTCTTGCCGGCCCCCATCAGCCCGATCAGCACGATGCTCCGCCGTCCAAGGGCCTCGCGGATGTGTACGAGCCGCTCCTGCCGGTCGTCTTTCTTATGCTCGGTCAGCCCTGGACTCATCCTTGGTCGGTGGAGGATCGGCCTCTTGCATCGGCGCGCAAGACGCGACTCGCGAAGGGTATGAATTTCCCATGCTGGCAGCGCCCTGTCGAATCGTCCATGATGCAAATGAGGGCAACGCGCTCCCGCGTTTTTGGGTCATAATGACGCCCTGTTCGGGACTAAAACACCGTTAGGAACACGGGCGCCTCGATGCCGACACTGTTTCGTTTCCTGATGATTGTGGGGGTGATTGCCGGTGCCGTCACTGGAAGCCTCTATGTGCTGGCTGAATACTTCCAGCCCGAGCCCAAGGAAATCTCCAAAGCCTTGCGCAACGTCAAGGCGCGGATGGAAGACACGACCGCCTCTACGCCTAGCGCTGATACTGGCGCCGTTGCTCCTGTCGAGCCTGCCCCAAGCGAAGGCTCAGGGCGTCGAGCGCAGTGAGCTGTCCCCTCTGCCGGGCGCCGCTCCTCCCGATCTAGGCGAGAGACCACCTTCCCAGGCGACCGCGCCTGAGGCGCTTTACGCGCATCGGCCCTCGCACGGAAAGGCTTGAGCCTTGGGCGCCGGCAAAGGAACCTCAGGCGGGAAAGGCGCTTCGGAGCTCGCGCTTTTCCTCGACATGCTCAGCGCCGAACGCGGCGCGGCTTCCAACACGATCGAGGCCTATACGCGGGACCTGTCCGAGTTCCTCGCCTTCCTCGCCGTCAAGGGCAAGGACGCGAACGACGCTTCGCCGGAGCAGCTCCGCGCCTTTCTGGCAGGGCTGGCGCGGAAAGGCCTCGCGCCCACCTCCCGCGCACGCAAGCTCTCCGCCATCCGCCAGTTCTTCCGCTTTCTGCTCGCCGAAGGTTTGCGCGGCGACGACCCATGCTCTGCCATCGATAGTCCGCGGCTCGGGCGGCCGTTGCCTAAGATCCTCTCTCTCGCCGAGGTCGAGACCCTGCTCGAGACCGCCAAGGATGCGAGCGAGCGGGCGGCCGACGGCACGCCAAGGCGGCGCGCGCTCAGGCTCTACGCGGCGCTCGAGACGCTCTACGCCACGGGGCTTCGCGTGTCCGAGCTGATCTCGCTGCCGCGCGGCGTGCTCATCGCCGACGACCGGGTGCTCACCGTCAAGGGCAAAGGCGGCCGCGAGCGGCTCGTTCCTCTGAACGAGGCGGCACGCGCAGGCTTGGTCGCCCATCTTGCCGCGGTCCGCGAGGACGAGGTCAAGGGGAGGGGCGTCTCGCCTTGGCTGTTCCCGTCAGCCGGAGGCCAGCATCTGACCCGCCAGCGCTTCGGCCAGGAGCTGAAGGCGCTCGCTTCTGCCGCCGGGATCGAGCCCGCCCGCGTCTCGCCGCATGTGCTGCGGCACGCCTTTGCCAGCCATCTCCTGGAGCGGGGCGCGGATCTGCGCACGGTACAGCAGCTTCTCGGCCACGCCGATATTTCCACCACGCAGATCTATACCCATGTCATAGAGGAGCGGCTGAGACGCCTCGTCGAACAGCATCACCCCCTGGCTCAGGCACATTTAACCAAGCGGGGCTAGACTGGCCTTTTCGGGGCTCGCGGGTTGACAGAGCTCCCCTGCCAAGGCCACTTACAACCACATTCCCGTTGCCTTATTTGTCTTCTCGAAACCTGCCGGGGACAAGCTCCCTAAGGGCATAGCCAAGCCGAATGCGAACCTATCTCGATTTCGAAAAGCCGATCGCCGAACTCGAAAGCAAGGTCGCCCAGCTGAAAGCGCTGGCCGCCGAGCAGCGCTCAGTCTCGATCGAAGAGGAGCTTGCCAAGCTCGAGGCCAAGGCGCGCGACGCCTTGGAGGAGACCTATTCCGGCCTCACCCCCTGGCAGAAGACGCAAGTCGCCCGCCATCCCGAGCGTCCGCATTTCCGGCATTATATCGAAACGCTGGTGGAGGATTTCACGCCGCTCGCCGGCGACCGCTTCTTCGCCGAGGACCAGGCGATCATCGGCGGCATTGGCCGGCTTCGGGGCCGCTCGGCGATGGTCATCGGGCATGAGAAAGGCTCCGACACCGAAGGCCGCATCAAGCATAATTTCGGCATGGCCCGGCCCGAAGGCTACCGCAAGGCGGCGCGGCTGATGGAACTGGCCGACCGCTTCCAGCTCCCGGTGGTGAGCCTCGTCGATACGGCCGGCGCCTATCCCGGCATCGGCGCCGAGGAACGGGGTCAGGCCGAGGCCATCGCCCGCTGCACCGATTGCTGCTTGAGCATCGGCGTGCCGATCGTCTCCGTCATCATCGGCGAGGGGGGCTCGGGCGGCGCGGTCGCCATCGCCACCGCCAACCGCATCTATATGCTCGAGCACTCGATCTACACGGTCGCTTCGCCCGAGGCCGCGGCCTCGATCCTGTGGAAGGATTCCACCCGCGCCGTCGATGCGGCGACCAATATGAAGATCACCGCCCAGGATCTGCTCAGGCTCGGCATTATCGATGGAATCATCGCCGAGCCGATCGGCGGGGCGCATCGGGACGGGGTCGAGGTAGTGCGCGCGGCAGGCGACACCATCGTCCAGGCGCTCGCCTCCTATGACGACCTCACTCCGGCCGAGATTCGCAAACAACGGCGCGAAAAATTCCTGGCCATGGGCCGCACGGCCTAAAACCCGGGGGACGCCCAAAAAAGCGCCATTTTTTGAGTCCACCTGCACCCGGAGCAGGCTTATAATATTGCGCAAATCGGGGGAGCCGAAGCGCGGCGCCGCCAGAAGCGCTAACTTCGCCTTAACCCGCCAGCGCCGATCTTGGCCGAGCGTCGCAAGGGGCACTGCGTATGCTTCGTTCAAGCTTTGTCACGGCCGTGATAACGGCGTGCGTGGTGGCTTCGGCCGCCGCGCTGTCCGGCTGCGGCCAGTTTTCGCCGATTTATTTGAAGCCGCTTTCGCCGCGAACGCAGGCGCTGCTTGCCGAGAAGGGCATGACCGAGGAGCAGCCCGTCCTCATCCGCATCTTCAAGGCCGAGTCCGAGCTCGAAGTGTGGAAGGCGAGGGACGACGGCCGCTTCTATTTGTTCAAGACCTATCCGATCTGCAGCTATTCCGGCGGGCTCGGCCCGAAGGTCGAGCAAGGCGACCGGCAGGCGCCGGAGGGCTTCTATCTCGTCTCGCTGAATCAGATGAACCCGAGGAGCAAATATCACCTCTCCTTCGACGTCGGTTTTCCCAACAGTTATGACAAGGCCTATGGCCGCACCGGGCAGAACATCATGGTGCATGGCGACTGCACCTCGGCCGGCTGCTACGCCATGACCGACGCCGTGGTCGAGGAGATCTTCATCCTCGTGCGGGAGGCGCTCCAGGCCGGACAGCCGGCGTTCCAGATTCAGGCCTATCCGTTCCGCATGACGGCCGCCAACTTGACGGCCCACAAGGACGACAAATGGTACGATTTCTGGAAGAACCTGAAGGAAGGCTACGATTATTTCGAGATCAGCCACATGCCGCCTAAGGTGGCCGTCTGCGAGAAGCGCTATCTGATCAATGCCTCCTTCGTGAATAATGCCAGGCCCGATCCGGCCGGCAAATGTCCGGCCTATCAGAGGCTGCCGGTCTCCCGCGCGCCCGCCATGCAGCAAGCCTCCACCAAACCCGCCAACAAGGGCGACTCCGCCGCGCTGGCGAAGCCGCTCGGCAGCGTGCTCGGCTTGAGCTTCGGACCCTCGAAGCCCGCCTATAGCGCCTTCACGCTTGGGCCTGCCACGCCCGGCCGGTAGCGGAAGCGAGAGGTCAGAATTCCGACGCGAAGGACCTATACTGCGTCGTCCCGATTTCTGGTGCCCGGCTTCTGATTTCTGGTTTCTGGCATGCGGCAAGCCTTCACCCTGCTCATCATCCTGGCGCTCGCCGGCGCGGGCATCTATCTGCTCACGCCCGAAGGGCGGCAATTGATCGACCGCGCGCGCATCTACATGACGCGCGCCGACTACCAAGCCCGCTTCCGCGCAGGCGAGACTCTGCCCGGTACGCCCGACCTCGCACGTATCGACGAACGGCTTGCGGCGGTTGGCGTCGGCATGGGCGTGCCGGTCTATCTCCGCATCTTCAAGCTCGAACACGAGCTTGAGATTTGGGTCGAGAAGGACGGCCGCTTCGTCCGCTTCGCCACCTATCCGATCTGCCTCTGGTCGGGGCGGCTCGGGCCGAAGCTGAAAGAGGGCGATCGCCAGGCGCCGGAGGGCTTCTACACGGTCGCAGCCGATCAGCTCAATCCGAACAGCCGCATGCATCGCTCGTTCAGTCTCGGCTTCCCCAATCTGTTCGACCAGGCGCATGGACGCACCGGATCTTTCCTTATGGTGCATGGCGGCTGCGCCTCGATCGGCTGCTATGCCGTGACCGATCCCGCCGTCGACGAGATTTGGCGTCTCGTGACGGCCGCGCTCGACAAGGGCGAGGGGCGCTTTCCGGTCCACGTCTTCCCGTTCCGCATGAGCGAGAGCAATGTCAGGGCGCGGAGAGGCTCACCGTGGGACGGCTTCTGGGCCGATTTGAAGAAGGGCTACGACCTTTTCGAGCAGAGCTGGCTGCCGCCAGTGGTCAGCGTGTGCCAAGGCCGCTACGTGTTCGCACCCGGAAGCGTTGAGACCGTCGGAGGCCCCATCGAGGAGCGCTGCCCGCCTGAAGTGGCCGGCGACATTTAGGCCGCCGGCAAAAGCCGTCAAGCATGATTTCCGTCGCCCGATGTCGCATCCCTGGCCGGCCGAGACGCGCTAAGATGCGGTTGCTGCGTCGCGTTTAGTTTGCATACAGGGGGGAAAGCTCATGCCGATTCGAACTGCGCTCATGGCTTGCGTGCTTGCGTTTGGGACTTTGGCCACCACGACGGCCTACGCGGGCGAGTATGGCGGTTTCGGCCCGAGCGATACGGATACGCAAGAGATCGGGTCCGATCCAAATACGGGCGGCGCGACACCCGATGACTACCAAAACATGGAGTCCATCCAACAGCAGACCCAGGATCAGCAAGACACTTATGGCAGCGCCGGGTCGCAGCAGGACGCCGTGGAGCAGGGAGAGGGCAATCAGGGAGAAGACAATGACGTGGAGGACGGCCACTAGAGCCGCGCCGCGCGTCTGGTCCCGCGACTAACCGAACGTGCCGTGGCAGTGCTTGTATTTCTTCCCCGATCCGCACGGACAGAGCGCGTTCCGCTGCACCTTGCCCCAGCTCGAAGGATCGGCCGGATTGACGGCCGTGGCCGCAACCGCCTTGCGCGAGCGCGCCGGCTTGGCCGCGCCGCGTCCATTGCCTGAGCCGCCTGCCGTCTCGAGCGCGAACTCATCCTCGCCGGTGGTCGGATCGATGTGATGCGCCTCCATCGGCGGAAGCTCGGTCGCCTCGAGCGGCGGCACCTCGTCCGGCTTCGCCAGCTCGACATGCATCAGCTGGCCGGTCACCGCCTCGCGCAAGCGCGCCAGCATGTGCTCGAACAGCGTGAAGCTCTCGCTCTTGTACTCGTTCAGGGGATCGCGCTGGCCGTAGCCGCGCAGGCCGATGACCTGGCGCAGATGCTCGAGCGTAACCAGATGCTCGCGCCACAGATGATCGAGCGTTTGCAACAGCACCGCCCGCTCGATCTGGCGCATGATCTGCGGCCCGATATTAGCCGCCTTCTGCGCCGTCTTCTCGTCGGCGGCCTTGATCAGCCGCTCATGGAACTCCGCCTCGCCGATACCCTCTTCCGCCGCCCAATCGGCCAAAGGAAGGTCGAGGTCGAAGATATTCTTCATCGCCTCTTGCATGGTCGCCACGTCCCACTGCTCGGCGTAGGATTTCTCTGGCACGCTCGTATTGACGAGATCGTCCACGACGTGACGGCGCATGTCGGCGACGGTCTCGCTCAGATCGGTATCGCCGAGAAGCTCGCGGCGCTGCTCGAAGATCGCCTTGCGCTGATCGTTCATCACGTTGTCGTATTTGAGCAAATTCTTGCGGATGTCGAAGTTGCGCGCCTCGACCTTGGCCTGCGCCTTCTCCAGGGCCTTGTTGATCCAGGGATGGACGATCGCCTCGTCCTCTTTCAGCCCCAGCGCCTGCAGCATGCCGTCCATGCGCTGCGACCCGAAAATGCGCATCAGATCGTCCTCGAGCGAGAGGAAGAAGCGCGAGCGGCCCGGATCGCCCTGCCGGCCCGACCGGCCGCGCAGCTGGTTGTCGATGCGGCGGCTCTCATGGCGCTCGGTGCCGACCACGTAGAGGCCGCCGGCTTGCAACGCCTGCTCCTTTTTCTTGGCGACCTCGACCGCGATCTCCGCGCGCTTCTTGGCGATCTTCTCCGGCGCCGGCTCCTCGCCCTTTTCCGTCTCGGCGGCGAGCCAGTCCGCCAGCAGCATGTCGGGATTGCCGCCGAGCTGGATGTCGGTGCCGCGTCCCGCCATGTTGGTGGCGATAGTGATCCCGCCGGGAACGCCGGCTTGGGCGATGATCCCGGCCTCCTGCTCGTGATAGCGGGCGTTCAGCACCTGATGCGGGACCTTGTCCTTGTTCAGCAGCTCGGAAAGGATCTCGGATTTCTCGATGGAGGTGGTGCCCACCAGCATGGGCTGGCCGCGCTTCCTGGCGTCCTTGATCAGCGCGATGATGGCCCGGTATTTCTCCTGCGCCGTGCGATAGACCTCGTCGTCCTCGTCGTCGCGGATCATGTCCATGTTGGTCGGCACCTCGACCACGTCGAGGCCGTAAATGTCGATGAACTCGTCGGCCTCGGTCGAGGCGGTGCCGGTCATGCCGGCGAGCTTCTCGTAGAGCCGGAAATAGTTCTGGAAGGTGATGGTGGCGAGCGTCTGGTTCTCCGGCTGGATCGCCACATGCTCCTTGGCCTCGAGCGCCTGATGCAGGCCCTCGGAATAGCGGCGGCCCTGCATCATGCGCCCGGTGAACTCGTCGATGATGATCACCTCGTCGTTCTTGACGATGTAGTCGCGGTCGCGCTGGAACAGCTTGTGCGCGCGCAGCGCCTGCTGCACGTGGTGGACCACGGTGACGTTCTCGATGTCGTAGAGCGACTCGCCCTTGAGCATGTCCGCCTCGGTCAGCAGCTTCTCGACCTGCTCGTTGCCGGCCTCGGTCAGCGTGACGATGCGGGTCTTCTCGTCGAGCTCGAAAGCGCCGGCCTCGAGCTTGGGGATGAAGGTGTCGATCGCGGTATAAAGCTCGGAGCGGTCGTCGAGCGGGCCGGAGATGATGAGCGGGGTGCGCGCCTCGTCGATCAGGATGGAGTCCACCTCGTCGACGATGGCGAAGTAGTGGCCGCGCTGCACCATCTCGGACGCCGCGTATTTCATATTGTCGCGGAGATAGTCGAAGCCGAACTCGTTGTTGGTGCCGTAAGTGACGTCGCAGGCATATTGCTCTCGCCGCTGCGGGTCGGGGATCTCATGGGTGATGCAGCCGACGGTCAGCCCCAGGAACTCGTAGATGGCGCCCATCCAGGCCGCGTCGCGCTTGGCCAGATAGTCGTTGACGGTGACGACATGCACGCCCTTGCCGGTCAGCGCGTTGAGATAGACGGGCAGCGTGGCGACCAGCGTCTTGCCTTCGCCGGTCTTCATCTCGGCGATGCGGCCGTCATTGAGCACCATGCCGCCGATCATCTGCACGTCGAAATGGCGCTGGCCGAGCGTCCGCTTGGCCGCTTCGCGCACACTGGCGAAAGCCTCAGGGATCAAATCCTCCAGCGGGGTGCCTTCGCGCACCTTGGCGCGGAGCGTCTCGGTGCGGGCGCGCAGGCCCTCGTCGGACAGCGCCGCGACCTCAGGTTCGAGCGCACTGATCTTCTCGACCACGGGGCCGTATTTCTTCAGCTTCCGGTCGTTGGACGAGCCGAAGACTTTGGTGGCGAGAGAGCCAAAGGAGAGCATGGTCGTTTAGCCTCTTGAGCGCAGGCGATTTCCGGGGGCGATGCCCATGAAAGCCCTAGGAAAGCGTCGAAAAAATGCCGGGGAACTAACGCTGCTGAGACATAAGAGGGCGTCCTACCCTTGTCAACGCGACGGAACCTCCGCCGAGCCGCTGCCGCTCGTCATGCCCGGACTTGATCCGGGCATCCATGCCGTCACCTCTCAGAAGTTGAAGCGCCAGTGGAATGGATTGCCGGGCCTTCGCCCGCCGAAGGCTTCGGTCGTCGAGACAATTTCAGCGCTTCGGCCCGCAGGCGGGTCAAGCCCGGCAATGACGAAATCCGGGATGGAGACTAAGCCGGCGTCTTGGAGGGGGCTTCCCGGCGGATGCGGCCGATCTCGTCGAGCTGCTTCTGCAACGAAAGCTTGCTCAATTTGTCGAGC
>JALHTP010000150.1 GCA_022865725.1 Methyloceanibacter sp.
CCGCGAGCCGCACATGGCCGTCGCCGGCATAGCCGCACAGCCTGGCCGCGCCGAGCGTGAGCATGGGGCGCAGGCGCTTTCCCCCGGAATCGATCAGATGCCGGGCAAGCTCGGGGATCAGCTCGACATTGGATCTGGCGCGGTCGAGGATGATGCGGTTGACATGGGCCATGTCCTCCTCGACAAGCGCAATGAGCGGCGCAAGGCTGGCTTTCGGGTCCGTCGCGCCGGCAAGCTTAATGACAACTCCCAAGGGACTTACTCCTGAAATTGGTCGAGAGAGGCTCCGTTTTGCCGATATTGTCGGCGGTCGCCCACGCAGGTCAAGGCGCTCCACGTCGCGGCCCAGGGACAAGGGGTTTTGCAAGGCCATGAAGGAATTGTTGCGCACGAATGATCCCGTGCTTCTGTCCTATGTCAGCGCGCTGCTGGAGGAGGGAGATATCGCGTTTATGGTCGCCGACGCGAATATGAGCGTGCTCGAGGGCTCGATCGGGGCGTTGCCCCGGCGCGTTCTGGTGGAGAGCGCAAGGCTCGGACAGGCGCGCAATATTCTCACCGAGGTCGACCTCGGCCATGTCATCTCCGACGACGAAAAAGCCTAAGGGCCGGGAGGCGCCAGCGGGCGCCCCCACCACCGACGATTTTCTCGGCGGCCGCCTCAGCGTCATTCAGCCGCGCGGGGGCCACCGGGCCGGGAGCGATGCGGTGTTCCTCGCCGCCGCCGTTCCGGCGCGCCAGGGGCAACGCGTGCTCGATGTTGGTGCCGGCGTGGGCGTGGCGGGGCTTTGCCTCTTGGCGCGCGTGCCAGGCATCGCATTGACCGCGGTCGAGATCGACGCCAAGCTCTGCGCGCTCGCCGCCAAGAACGCCGCGCGGAACGGCTTCGGAGAGCAAGTCCAGATCATCAACGCCGACGTGACCTCGCCCGGAAAGACCCTCCGCGCCGCGGGCTTAATAGGCGAAAGCTACGATCAAATCATCGCCAATCCGCCCTTCTACGCGGAAGGAAGCGTGAGGGCCGCGCCCGACCGGTCGCGCGCGGCAGCCCATGTCATGGATGACGGCGGGCTTGCCGCTTGGCTGCGCTTCTTTGCCGCCATGGCCGCGCCGAAAGCGCTGCTCACGCTGATCCATCGGCCGGAATGTCTTGGCGAGCTGTCGCGCCTGCTCGATGGACGGTTCGGCGCGGCGGTCATCTTTCCCCTGTTCGCGAGAAGGGGCGAGCCCGCGACCCGCATCATCGTGCGGGCTGAGAAGGGGAGCCGCGCCGGGCTCAGTCTCCTCCCCGGCCTCATCCTGCACGAGGAGGACGGGAGCTACACCGTCGAGGCCGAAGCCGTGCTGAGGGGAGGGGAGGCTCTCGACTTCGGCGGTTCGAGCAAAAGGAAGGGCCGCCGCCTAGGGGGGTAAGGCGGCAGCCCTCATTGGCCCGAGCGTGAGGAGAGCTCTCGGGCAGGCAAGGCCGGCTAGTAGCAGACCCTGATGTCGCGCCAGACCTTCTTGAAATAGTAGCCGCCGTAACCGTTCGGCACTTTGATGGTGACGAGACGCGACTCGTAGGTGCAACTCGACGGATAGTCGTACGAGTAGGCGCTCAGCCAGGGCGTGCCGATATAGAGAGAAAAATTGGACTTGGCCGAAGCGGGCGAAGCGGCGCCGAGCGCCACGACCGACAGGGTGGCGGCGGAAAGCAGGATCTTCTTCATCATCGGGGTCGTCTCCAGCGAGTGGCGCAACTTGCGCCGGTTGGGGTTCCAAGAGAGAGGATCGCCCTCGCTCATGGTGCCGTTCTAGCTGGAGCGCGCTGAACCGAAGCTGAGGCCGCCATTCATCCGGCGTTCAGCGCAAAAACACTCGCTACAAAGCCAAAGGGCCACTCCTTTTCAGGAATGGCCCTTTGCAAAATGACCGGCGCCTTTTAGGAGGCGCGCGTGCCTGTTACCAGCGGCGCCAGGCGCGGCCCCGCCAATAGGGGTAATAGCCGTAAGGGTAGCCGTAGGCGTAGCCGCCATAGTTGCGGCGGGGCCCGTAATAGCCACCGTAATAGCCATAGCGCGGTCCGACATAGACGCTCACGCCGGGTCCGCCGTACCACCCACGGCCGCGCCATCCGGCTTCCGCGGAGCTCGGTGAAAACGTGACAAAGGCGAGCACGAGGGCCGCCACTGCCACTGCAAAAGTCGCAAGCTTGCTCATTCATTCCTCCTCGAAAGATCGAAAGCGGCGCCCTTCCGCCGAACTGCGCCGCCAAGGGTGGGGTGCCCCCACCTCCAAAGCCAAGTATAGCAGCGAATTCGGACAGACCGATGGCGCTCCAAGACTTGCGCTAACCAAACGCTTAAAGGCCGCCGCTGGCTGACTTTTATTGGCACAGAATTCGCCTCCGCTCCTTGATTGGGCGTAATGGGGCTGTACCTTAAGCTCCCATGAACGGATTCCTGGACGACCTCACCAATCGCGAAGGCTGGAAGAACTATCTTCCGGCCTCTTGGACCAAGCGCGCCCCGCTCGTGCCCGTCCTCAGATTCAGCGGAGCGATCGGCGTGGTCACGCCGCTCAAGCCTGGTCTCTCCCTCTCCACCAGCGCGTCCGCCATCGAGAGGGCCTTCTCCATGCGCGGCGCCAAGGCCGTCGCCATCCAGATCAACTCGCCGGGCGGCGCCGCCGTGCAGTCGATGCTGATCTATAAGCGCATCAGGGCGCTCGCCGCCGAGAAGGACCTCAAGGTCTATGTCTTCGCCGAGGACGTCGCGGCCTCCGGCGGCTATCTGCTCGCGCTGGCGGGCGACGAGATCTATGCCGACCCAAGCTCGATCGTGGGTTCGATCGGCGTGATCACCGCCACCTTCGGCTTGAACGAGCTGATCAACCGCATCGGCGTGCAGCGCCGCGTCTATACCGCCGGCGAGAGCAAGGACACGCTCGATCCCTTCCTGCCCGAGAAGCCCTCCGACGTGGAGCGCATCAAGGCGCTTCAGAACGACGTGCATCAGGCCTTCATCGATCTCGTCAAGACGCGCCGTGGCGCGAAGCTCGACAAGGCCGACATCAATCTCTTCACCGGCGAGTTCTGGTCGGGCAAGCGGGCGCTCGAGCTTGGCCTGATCGACGGGCTTTCCGACCTCCGCACCAAGATGCGCGAGGTCTACGGCGATGAGGTGCGCTTCAAGCTGGTGACGCCCTCGACGTCTTGGCTCCGCCGCAGGCGCAGTATCTTTGCCGAAGGCGGCGCATTCGAGCTAGGCTTCTCGCCGGGCGGATTTGCCGCCGATCTCATCTCGGCGATCGAGGCGCGCGCGCTTTGGTCGCGTTTCGGATTTTAAGCGATGCCGCAACTCCTCATCCTGGTCGCAGCGGGTGCCGGCCTGGTCCTCGCCGGACGCTGGTATCGCGATATGCAACGGCGCATCGCCTCTGAGCTTCGTGCCGCCGAGGAGGCCTTGCAGCGGCGCGAGAATGAGAGCGTCGTGCCCTTGGAGCAGGATCCCGCGACCGGGGTCTACCGCCCACGGGTATCGCAAGGGCGCCAAAGCGCTCGGCATTAACGCGCCGGCCATTGTCATCTCGCAAAACCTATGGCTTTCCTTGCGCCGCCAAGGCGAATAGCGTCCGCGCCAAACCTTGCGCGCGGCTTGAAGGCTGAAGATGGGCAAGCTGACCAAACCTGAGCGTTCCGACGCAACGTCTTTCCAGGACCTGATCCTGATTCTCGAGCGCTTCTGGGCGGATCGGGGTTGCGTCATCCTCCAGCCTTACGACATCGAGATGGGGGCCGCGACCTTCCACCCCGCCACCGCGCTTCGCTCGCTCGGCCCCAAGCCCTGGCGCGCCGCCTATGTGCAGCCTTGCCGCCGCCCCAAGGACGGCCGCTACGGCGAGAACCCGAACCGGCTCCAGCATTACTACCAGTTCCAGGTGATCCTGAAGCCGTCACCCCCCGACCTCCAGGACCTCTACCTTCAGAGCCTCTACGCCATCGGCATCGATCCCAAGAACCACGACATCCGCTTCGTCGAGGACGATTGGGAGAGCCCGACGCTTGGCGCCTGGGGGCTCGGCTGGGAGGTGTGGCTGGACGGCATGGAGGTCTCGCAGTTCACCTATTTCCAGCAGGTGGGCGGCCTCGACTGCGACCCCGTCTCGGGCGAGCTCACTTACGGCTTGGAGCGGCTCGCCATGTATGTGCAGGGCGTCGACCGCGTGTTCGATCTCGATTTCAACGGCGGGGAGGGGAAGGACAAGGTCACTTATGGCGACGTGTTCCTCCAGGCCGAGCAGGAATATTCGCGGTTCAATTTCGAGCACGCCGACACTAACATCCTGCTCGACCATTTCCGCGACGCCGAGACCGAATGCCAGGCGCTGCTCGCCAAGGGCGATAAAGGCGAGCGCCATCTGCTGGCGCTGCCGGCCTACGACCAGGCGATCAAGGCCTCGCATATCTTCAATCTGCTCGACGCGCGCGGCGTGATCTCGGTGACGGAGCGCCAAGCTTATATCTTGCGCGTGCGCGATCTCGCCAAGGCCTGTTGCGCCGCCTGGCTCAAGACCGCTTCGGGCGGCGCCAATGCTTGAGGTCTATCGAAACGCGCAGAGCGCGCCGCCGCAAGCGCGCACGCCGGCGCTGAAGCCGAAGCTGAGATCCTGGACCGGCCGCGTGTGGCGGGCGACGCCTGCGAGCTTCCAGCTCATGCTGAAGCTCGATGCCAGTCTGGCGATCTCCGAGATTGAGGATACGGATTTGCGCGCGGCACTCTCGCCCCACGCCGCCGAGCTTTCGAGCTTCGCCCTTTATCTCGACTATACCGACGAGAACCATCTCCCGCTGTCCTGGGCCGTCGGGGCCTTTCATGTCGAGCGCGGCAAGCACGCCTTCATGCGCTTCTACGATTTCCTGGAAAGCGTGCCGGCGCATGTGCTGGTTCCGCTGCTGCCGGCCGCCGGCGCTCAGTCAGATCTCATCTTAAGTGTCATCCCCTACAGCCTTGAAACGAATCGGTTGATCTTCGCCATCACCGACTACGATCTCGGCTTCCATAACCGCATCGGCTAAGACATGGCTGAGCTTCTGCTCGAATTATTCTCCGAAGAGATCCCGGCGCGCATGCAAACGCGCGCGCGCGAGGACCTGGCGCGGTTTCTCGGGCAGGCGCTCGGCGAGGCGGGGCTCGAATACAAAGAGATAAAGACCTTCGCTACGCCGCGCCGCCTGGTTGCGGTGGTGGATGGGCTGCCGTCCCGTTCCCCGGATGTGCGGGAGGAGAAGAAAGGCCCGCGCGTCGATGCGCCCGAGGCCGCGGTCAAAGGCTTCCTCAAATCGGCGGGGCTTGCCTCTGTCGATCAGGCCGAGAAGCGCGAGGACAAGAAGGGCGCCTTTTACGTGGCGCTGATCGAGAGACCGGGCCGCGCCGCCGAAGCGGTGATTGCCGGGATCGTGCCGGAGATCGTGCGGAATTTCCCCTGGCCAAAATCCATGCGCTGGGGTGCGGGACGACTGCGCTGGGTGCGTCCGCTGCATTCCATACTCTGCCTGTTCGACGGCAAGATTGTCCCCTTCGAGATCGAGGGGATCGGCAGCGGCAAGGCGACGCGCGGCCACCGCTTCATGGCGCCCGAGCCCTTTGATGTGAAGGGCTTCGAGGATTACCGAAAGAAGCTGCGGGAAGCCAAGGTGATCCTCGATGGCGAGGAACGCGCCCGCATCATTCTGGAGAGCGCCCGCGCGCTCGCCGCCAAGCAAGGCCTCGCTTTGGTCGAGGACGAGGCGCTTCTCGCCGAGAATGCCGGGCTGACCGAATGGCCGGTGGTGCTGATAGGCGCCTTCGACGAGGACTTTTTGTCGGTGCCGCCGGAGGTGCTCGCCACCTCGATGAAGGCGCACCAGAAATGCTTTTCCCTCCGCGACAAGAAGGCAGGCGCGCTCGCCAACCGATTCATATTAGTGGCGAATCTCGAGGCGAAAGACGGCGGCAAGGCCATCGTCGCCGGCAACGAGCGGGTGATCCGCGCGCGGCTCGCCGACGCCAAATTCTTTTTCGACCAGGACCGCAAGGTGGGCCTCGAGGTTTGGGTGCCGAAGCTGAAGGAGATCGTCTTCCACGAGAAGCTCGGCACGCAATACGACCGCATCCAGCGCGTGCGGCTGTTGGCGCGCGAGATCGCGCCGCTGGTCGGCGCCGATCCAGACCTCGCCGAGCGCGCCGCCATCCTCGCCAAGGCCGACCTCTTGAGCGGCATGGTCGGCGAGTTCCCCGAGCTGCAAGGGGTGATGGGCCGCTATTACGCGCTCGACCAGGAAGAGAATGAGGTCGTCGCCGACGCCGTCGCCGCGCATTACAAGCCGGTGGGGCCTTCCGATGAGGTGCCGCGCGAGCCTGTGGCGATTTCTGTCGCGCTCGCCGACAAGCTCGACATGCTGGTGGGCTTCTGGGCCATCGACGAGAAGCCTACGGGGTCGAAGGATCCCTACGCGCTTCGCCGCGCCGCGCTCGGCATCATCCGCATCGTGCTGGAGAACAAGATACGTCTGGCATTCGCGCACATCCTCTTACGTCCACTTCGCTTCATGTTGGTGCATGTCAACGTAGCCGAACAACGACGCCTGCACGGGCTCCCGGCGAAGGAGAATGTAGAAACAGCGCAACGCTTTGCTTTGCTGGCCAAAGAAGCGAAGGAGTTGGAAGCCCGTCTCCGACTCGGGGCGTCTGTTCAGCGCGACGAGCTGGGGCTGATCAGTAACCTTCTCACCTTCTTCGCCGATCGGCTCAAGGTTTATCTGCGCGATCAAGGGGCGCGGCACGATCTCGTCGATGCGGTGTTTGCTCTGGGTGGTGACGACCTGCTGATGATCGTCAAGCGCGTCGAGGCGCTCGGGCGCTTCCTCGACACCGAGGACGGCGCCAATCTGCTCACCGGCATCAAGCGCGCCATCAACATCCTGCGCATCGAGGAGAAGAAGGATGGCGTAAGCTACGACCAAGCGCCCGACCGTAACCTCCTCAAACGAATCGAGGAAAAATCCCTCGCCAAATCCGTCGACGAAGTGGAGAAAGCCGCCGCAGCCGCGGTCGCCAACGAGGATTTCGAGGCGGCCATGGCCGAGATGGCCAAGCTCCGCGCCCCGGTCGATGCCTTTTTTGAGTCCGTGACCGTCAATACGCAGGAGCCGGGCTTGCGCGAGAATCGCTTGCGGCTTCTGAACCGCATCCGTGCCACGACGCTCACCGTCGCCGACTTCTCCAAGATCGAAGGCTGATCTCAGAACACCAGCGACAGCAGGATGAGGATGATCCCGAGCGTGGCGACATTCCAGGCGAGCGACCGCACCAGGAACACGCCAAAGGCGTAGAGCGGCACATAGACCACCCGCGCCCAGAAATAGAGTTGCGCGCCCCAGACCGTCATCCAGTCGTGCTGTCCGGCGGCGTGTGCGACCAGGATCGCGGCGGCAAAGAGCGGGAAGGTCTCCAGGAAATTCGACAGCGCCCGCTCCAGCCGGCCGGCGACCGGCGTCAAAGGCGCCCTGGGCGCGTCGCGAGGACCGCCGGCCCAGCGATAGCCGGTCACCAGATTCTTGCTCTGCGCGCTAAGCACGATCTGCACGAGCCCGAGCACGACGGCAAGCGCTAGCATGGTGAGTTCGGTCGTCATCGAAGCCCCCGTTTGCGTTGTTCCCGCGAAAGCGGGAATCCATTAAAGAAGGCTATCACCATGTCAGCCAATATCACCCTCATCACCCTCGGTGTCGCCGATGTCGCGCGCGCCACCGCCTTTTATGAGGAACTCGGCTTCGTCAAGTCGAACACCGCGAGCCAAGCCGCCGCAAGCTTCTTCCGCGCCGGCGGCGTGGTGCTGGCGCTGTGGAGCCGGGAGGCGCAACGGAAGGATGCGCAGGCGGAGTCGCTGTGGAACGGCAATGGCGGCATTGCCGTTGCTCAAAATGTCGCAAGCGAAGCCGAGGTCGATGCGGTAATGGCAAGGGCCGAGGCGGCCGGCGCGCGCATCCTGAAGCAAGCGGCTAAGACCTTCTGGGGCGGCTATGACGGCTATTTCGCCGATCCCGACGGAAATCTCTGGGAGGTCGCCTTCAACCCCCATTGGGGTTTGGAGGACGACGGCCGGATCAAGCTGCCGGAGTGATTAGGAACCGATGCGGGATCATCTCTTCGTCTATGGCACGCTCCGAGCCGGAAGCACGCACCGGATGGCGCACCGGCTGAAAGTGGGCGCCAAGCATATCGGCAAGGGAAGCGCGCCCGGCCTTCTCTACGATTTCGGGAGTTGGCCCGGCGCGATTTTCGGACCTGAAGAGAGATACCGCGTGATCGGCGACGTCTTCGCGTTGGGCAGCAGCAGGCTCTTGGCCGACCTCGACAAATATGAAGGCGTCACCCGCGTGGAGGATGAAGCGCCCGAGGTGCCGGAGGCGGAGGGTCTGTTCCACCGCATCGCCATCGCAGTCGTCCTCGAGCAAGGCGGCGCCATCCAAGCCTGGACCTACGCCTTGAAAGAGCCGCCGCGGGCGCGGCTGATCGGGAGCGGGGATTTCATCGCCGATCGCCGCATACGCGCCCCGCGCGCCATTCGCCCCTAACCCTTTCCGCCGAGAGACGTTTGTGCCAAGGCCGGTGGACCGCTAATAAGGGCGGACCCGGGATCATGGAACATAGGATGACGACAGCGGTGCCCGCGCCAAAGACCATGCCGAAATGGGTCTTCACCTTCGGCGCCGGCCGTGCCGACGGCTCGGCCGGCGAGCGCGATCGGCTGGGCGGCAAGGGCGCCTATCTCGCCGAAATGTCGCGGCTTGGCCTGCCGGTGCCGCCCGGCTTCACCATCTCGGCGGAAGTCTGCTCGGTCTATTACGAGCTTGGCCGCAAGCTGCCCGAAGAGCTGAAGCCGATGGTGAGCGCCGCGCTCGACGGTGTGGGCAAGATCGTCGGCGCCGGCTTCGGCGAGGTGGAGAATCCGCTGCTGGTGTCGGTCAGGTCGGGCAGCCGCGCCTCGATGCCAGGCATGATGGACACCGTGCTCAATCTCGGCCTGAACGATCAGACCGTGGAGGGTCTGGTGCGGCGCTCGGGCGACCGGCGCTTCGCCTACGACACCTATCGCCGCTTCATCCAGATGTATGCCGACGTGGTGCTCGGCCTCGACCACGAGCTGTTCGAGGAGATCCTGGAGAACTACAAAGGTCTCAGGGGCTTCGAATACGATACTGAGCTTGGCCCCGAGGATTGGGCCGACATCGTCACCCGCTACAAGACCCTGGTCGAGACCGAGCTCGGCACGCCCTTCCCGCAAGACCTCCACGCCCAGCTTTGGGGCGCCATCGCCGCCGTGTTCGGCTCCTGGCAGAATGCCCGCGCCATCGCCTATCGCCGCCTGCACGACATTCCCGACGACTGGGGCACGGCCGTCACCATCCAGGCCATGGTGTTCGGCAATATGGGCGAGCGAAGCGCCACCGGCGTCGTCTTCACCCGCAATCCCTCGACCGGGGCACGCGAGCTATACGGCGAGTTCCTGGTCAATGCGCAAGGCGAGGACGTGGTGTCGGGCTTGCGCACGCCGGAACCCTTGACCGAGGCAGCGCGGCGCAGCTCGAACGCGAAACGGCCCTCTCTCGAGGGACTCATGCCGGATGTATTCGCCGAGCTCAAGGCCGCTTGCGCCAAGCTCGAGGCCCATTTCCACGACATCCAGGACATCGAGTTCACCGTGCAGGATGGCAAGCTCTTCATGCTGCAGACCCGCTCGGGCAAGCGCTCGACGCAGGCCGCTCTGAAGATCGCCGTCGACATGGCCGAGGAGGGCCTGATTACCCGAGAAGAGGCGGTGAAGGGCATCAATGCCGACCAGCTCGACCAGCTCCTGCATCCCACCCTCGACCCCAAGGCCGAGAAGACGGTCCTTGCCAAGGGATTGCCCGCCTCGCCGGGCGCGGCCTCAGGCGAGCTCGTGTTCGATGCCGATGAGGCGGTGCATCTCAAGGCGCAAGGCCACACCGTGATCCTCGCCCGCGTCGAGACCTCGCCCGAGGACGTGCAGGGCATGCATGCCGCGGTCGGCATCCTCACCACGCGAGGCGGCATGACCAGCCACGCGGCGGTGGTGGCGCGCGGCATGGGGCGGCCTTGCGTCGTCGGCGCGTCTTCTGTGGTGATCGATCTCGAGCGCGAGACGTTGCAGGCCGGCGGCGTGCTGCTGCACAAGGGCGACATCGTCACCATCGACGGTTCCACCGGCCAGATCATCAAGGGCCGCGTGGCCATGCGCGAGCCCGATCTGTCGGAAGATTTCAGCCGCCTGATGCAATGGGCCGACAGCTTCCGCCGGCTGCGCGTGCGCGCCAATGCCGACACCCCTGCCGATGCGCGCCAGGCGCTCGCCTTCGGCGCCGAAGGCATCGGGCTCTGCCGCACCGAGCATATGTTCTTCGAGGAGAGCCGCATCCTCGCCATGCGCGAGATGATCCTCGCCGAGGATCAGGAGGGCCGCCGCAAGGCGCTCGCCAAGCTCCTCCCTGCGCAGCGTCAGGATTTCGTCGAGCTGTTCGAGATCATGGCGGGGCTGCCGGTGACCATCCGCCTGCTCGATCCTCCGCTGCATGAGTTCCTCCCGCATAGCGATGAGATCGTCGGCGAGGTCGCCGCCGCCATGGGCGTGAGCGTCGCAAGATTGCGCCGCCGGATCGTTGCGCTCAGCGAATTCAACCCCATGCTCGGCCAGCGCGGAGCGCGCCTGCTGGTGAGCTATCCTGAGATCGTCGACATGCAGGCCCGCGCCATCTTCGAGGCGGCGATCGAGGCGGGCAAGGCCCTGCATGACCGTGTCATCCCCGAGATCATGGTGCCGCTCGTCGCCACCAAGGGTGAGCTCGATCTCGTCAAGGAGCGCATCGCCGGGATGGCGCGCGCGGTGGAGAAGGAGCGCGGGACCAACGTCGCTTATTCGGTCGGCACCATGGTCGAGCTTCCGCGCGCCTGTCTGATGGCGGGCGAGATCGGCAAGAGCGCCGAGTTCTTCTCCTTCGGCACCAACGACCTGACTCAGACCACGTTCGGCCTGAGCCGCGACGACGCCGGGCGATTCCTGGGCGAGTACGCCGACAAGGGGATCATCCAGCACGATCCCTTCGTCACCCTCGACCAGGCGGTCGGCGAGCTGATGCAGATCGCCGTCGAGCGCGGGCGCAAAGCCCGGCCCGAGATGAAGATGGGCATTTGCGGCGAGCATGGCGGCGATCCGGAAACCATTGGTTTCTGCGAGAAGATCAAGCTGAACTATGTCTCCTGCTCACCCTATCGGGTGCCTGTCGCCCGCCTTGCCGCGGCGCAGGCGGCGCTGCGTGCGGTAACGGATCGTTAGCCCTTACCCGCAAGTAATAGGGCCGAGTTGCCGTTCACCACAATTTGCTCTAATTTATCGGGCACGGTTAAGGGTAACGGGACGGGGATTCCGGGCCAGACCGGTGGGGGAACTTCAACTAAGCGACTGATTTCCCACCATTTTGCCTGGTTAGGTTTTGGGGACGCTCTGAGCGCTTGGGCTCATGCCTTTAGCGATCAGGGTAAATCGGGGGAATGTCGGCCGGCACGCCGGACGAATCTTCCCGCGAGGTTACGGGGTAACCTGGAGGGACAATGGGCCGACGCTTGCCTCGTCGGGTGTGGCACACCGCCGCTGCGCTCGTGCCGCTGCCCCTGATCGCTTTGGGCTATGTTGCGGCCGTGCCGGGCAACCCGGTCGCCTTTCAAATCGAGCTTTATTTCTCAGGCAATAGCTCGGCGCAGCCTCTGACGCGCACGGCCGATTCAGCGCCGCAGCGCCTTCCGCGCGAAGCCGCGCTCCTGTTCCGCACCGGCGGCAAAGGCCCAAGGGCCGACCAATATCTCGTACCCAGCACCGTCACTTCCGCCGGCA
>JALHTP010000151.1 GCA_022865725.1 Methyloceanibacter sp.
CCAAATCTCGATCATGGCGTTGATGCGCTGCTCGATGAAGCGGAGCGCCTTGACCACTTTCTCGGTGCGCTGCCCGGTGATGTCCTGGAACGAGCAGGCGGTGTAGATGTCGGTCGTGCGCTGATCGATTTTGTCGCAGAGATCGATCTGGACGCCCCTCTCGCGCAACATCCAGGCCGCTTCCTGGATCTCCTCGGTGGCCTGCAGGATGTCGGAGGTCGCCTTCTCGGTGGCTTCGACGATATGGTCGAGCTCCATCGTGGCGCTGATCAGTTGCTTGTCGAACTGGTGCGGCTGCTTGATCTGAGCGATCTCGCGCCTGGTGCGCGCGATCGCCTCGCTCATTTCGACAAGCTCGGCAAAGACGTTGCTCGGCACGGCTTGCTTGGGCGTGGGTCTCAGCACCGCCCTCTCGATCCTCCCGATCGCCTCGAGCAGCATCTCGGTCTCGGCGGTGCGGTTGCGCCTGGCATATTCGGCGAGGAACCAGCGCCCCCTCGGGCTCGCGCGAAGCAGGGACTCGAGCGCGGCATAAGCCTCGGCGAGGCCTGGCCTGCGCGGAGCGTTGGGGAGCGATGGGCTGGTGCCGTCTTTGGCGCGTTGCGGCATGGGTAGCGAGGCTAGCGTGATTCGGGGTAGACGGCCGAATGTAGTCGGGAACCACTGGGGATTCGTTAACCGCCATGGCGACGCCGCCGATCTTGCGCATCTCGCGCCTCTCCTTCGCCTGGCGGCTCGGCTTCCTGTATGCGGCGCTGTTCCTGGTGGTGGGCTGCTATCTGCCCTATCTGCCGGTCTGGCTGCATTGGCGCCGCCTCGATACCGACCAGATCGCGGTGCTTCTCGCCGCCCCGCTGTTCACCCGCATCCTGTTCACCCCGGCCATCAGCTTTGCCGCCGACCGGCTGGGAGGGCGGCGCATGATCCTCATCGCGCTCGCCTGGGGGTCCTTGCTCTCCTTCCTTCTGCTGTGGGCCGCGAGCGGCTTCTGGGCGATGTTCCTCGCCACCATCCTGCTTGCCGTCAACTGGACCACGATCATGCCGCTGATCGAGACCGTCGCGGTGACCGGCATTCGCTCACGAGCCCTCGACTATGGCCGGGTGAGGCTGTGGGGCTCGCTCAGCTTCATCGTGGCGAGCCTCGGCTCGGGACTCATCATCGGCAGGATCGGTCCCGAGGTCGTGCTCCCGCTCCTCGTCGCGGCAACGGGATTGATGGTGCTTGGAGCCCATCTTCTGCCGCGTGAGCTTGCCGGGCCAAGCGCTTCGTCTCCGGCCGCGCGGCGCGGCCTGAAGCTCGCGGACGTTTTCGATCTCGTCCGCGCGCCGCTCTTTCTCCTATTTCTGCTCGCGGCGAGCATGGTCCAGGCGAGCCACGCGCTCTATTACAGCTTCGGCTCGCTGCATTGGCGCGCGCAAGGCATCCCTGACGGCGCGATCGGAGCTCTATGGTCGGTGGGCGTCGTCGCCGAGGTCGCGCTCTTCGCCGCCTCGGGCCGCGTCATCGCCTATTGCGGCACGGCGAGGCTGCTGATGCTGGCCGGCTTCGCCGCAACCGTGCGCTGGGGGTTCATGGCGACCGACCCGCCGCTTCTCCCTACCGCGCTGCTGCAGACGCTTCACGCCATGAGCTTCGGCGCGGCCCATCTCGCCGCCATCCATTTCATGACCCATGCCGTGCCCGAGGATCGCGCCGCGACCGCGCAAGGGCTCTACGCGGCGGTGGTCGCAGGGCTCGTGCTCGGCATGGTCACCATCGCCTGCGGGCCCCTCTATCGGAATTTTGCGGGAGAGGCTTACGCCGCCATGGCCGCCCTGGCGCTGATCGGGGCGGGAAGCGCGTATTTCCTCATGCGGTGCTGGCGCGGCGGGCTGGTCGTCGGCGGGGCCGCGCACGCCGCTCAGCCCCACAGCTCGGGCGACGGCGGGAACACCATGCCCGCTTCGTAGGCGAGCCCCGGCATGCGGTCGCGGGCCAGCAGCAATGGGCCGTCGAGATCGACGAAGTCGGCGCCTTGCGCCAGCAGGAGGGCAGGGGCCATGGACAGCGAGGTCGCGACCATGCAGCCGACCATGATCTTCAAGCCCAGCGCGCGGGCCTCCGCCGCAACCAGCAGCGCCTCGGTCAATCCGCCCGTCTTGTCGAGCTTGATGTTCACCGCGTCGTAGCGGCGCGCGATGGCTTCGAGCGAGGCGCGGTCATGCACCGACTCGTCGGCGCAGACGGGAACGTGCCTCTCGATGCGCTGCAAGAGATCGTCGCGACCGGCGGGAAGGGGCTGCTCGACCAGCTCGACCCGTGCCGCCGCCGCGGCAGCGAGAAGCGATTCAAGATCATCCGGTTGCCAGGCCTCGTTCGCATCGGCGATGAGCCTCGCATGAGGCGCCGCCTCGCGCACGGCGGCCAGGCGCTCTTCGTCGCCCTCTCCGCCAAGCTTGAGCTTGAGCAGGGGATGCGCGGACGCCGCCTCGCGCGCGCCGACCGCCATGGCCTCAGGCGACCCGAGCGACAATGTGAAGGCTGTGAGCACGGGGCGCAGCGTCTTGATCCCGGCAAGTGAAGCGGCGCTCACCCCTGAGCGCTTCGCCTGAAGGTCCCACAGGGCGCAATCGAGCGCGTTGCGCGCGGCGCCGGCAGGAAGAAGGGCTGCGAGCCCGGCCCGGGTCAAGCCGTTTGCGATCGGCCCCGCGCATGCCTCGATGGCGGCAACCACCCCCTCCACGCTCTCGCCATAGCGCGCATAGGGGACGCATTCGCCGCGTCCGGCATAGCTGCCGTCGCTGAGCGAGGCGACTACCACCACCGCCTCGTGTTTCGAGCCGCGGGAGATGGTGAAACCGCCTCTGATCGGCCAGCGCTCGACCTTGACCTCGAGCTCAATCCCGCAAGCGGCCGCGCTTTCGGCATTAAGCTCATCCCCAAGACCCGCCATATCGCCTTTCTTTCTCCGGGTTTTTCGTTCAAAAACAGAGCGCTTCCAACGTCATCGACGCCAGCCGTGTCAACTCCAGCAGGCTAAGCCCTTCTATGCTCAAGCGCGACCATCAGGTTGTCCTGCCGACGCAAGCCCGCGCGCCGGGCTTCCGCGTCGAGCTCAAGGGCACGACCTTCCGCCTGGTCGCGACCGGCGCCTGGACCGTGGCCGAGGCGACCCAGCTCGACAGGGCCCTGAAGCGCTTGCGTGTGCCGATCCCGCCCACGCCCGACTTCACCGGCGAGATGGACATCGCCGGCATCGCCGAGATCGACACCGCCGGTGCGCTGCTGTTGCAGCGGACGGCGGCCGCTTGGGAGAAGAGCGGCTTGCGCACCCGTTACGCCGGCGCCACCGAAGGCTTCCGCATCCTCATCGAGGAGGTGCAGCGCCGGAGCGGCGCCGAGCGGCCGAAGCTCGAGAAGCAGGGCGTGCTCTCCCAATTCACCGAGGACATGACCCGGACGGTGACCGGCATGTGGGGAGACGCCGTCCAGCTCACCGCTTTTCTCGGCGAGGTCACCTCAGCGCTCGCGCGCATGATCCGCCAGCCCTGGCGCTTCCGGGCCACCTCCTTCGTGCATCATCTCGACCATGCGGGCTTGCGCGCCGTGCCGATCATCGCGCTGATCTGCTTTCTGATCGGCGCCGTGGTGATGCAGCAGGGCGTGGTCCAGCTGAAGCCTTTCGGAGCCGAGCCGTTCGCCGTCAATATGGTGGCGATCCTGGCGCTCAGGGAGGTGGGCATCCTGCTCACCGCCATCATGGTGGCCGGCCGCTCGGGCTCGGCCTTCACCGCCGAGATCGGCTCGATGAAGATGCGCGAGGAGATCGACGCCATGCGCACGCTTGGCATCGACCCGATGGATACCCTCGTGCTGCCCCGCGTGCTGGCGCTGGTCGTTGCGCTTCCGCTCCTGACCTTTATCGGCGATTTGATGGGGCTCGCCGGCGGCGGCCTGATGGCCTTCGCCGTACTCGGTCTGGATACCTCGAACTATGTCGACAAGCTGCGCGAGGCGGTGGACTTCCAGCATTTCATGGCCGGCATGATCAAGGCGCCCTTCGCGGCTATTATCATTGGGCTCGTCGGCTGCCTGGAAGGCCTCAAAGTCGAGGGCAGCGCCGAATCCCTCGGCACCCACGTGACGAGCGCCGTGGTCAAAGCCATCTTCCTGGTGATAATTTTGGACGCCATCTTCGCCATGTTCCTGTCTGGGATCGGGGTGTGATCGTCGATAACGGAAGAGAGGTTGTGATCCGCGTGCGCGGGCTCGCCAAGAGCTTCGGCAGCCATCAGATTTGGGACGGGCTCAGTCTCGACGTCTATCGCGGCGAGATCCTAGCCATCGTCGGCGGCTCGGGCCAGGGCAAGTCGGTTCTGATGCGCGTCATCACCGGGCTGGTGAAGCCCGACGCGGGCGATGTCGGGCTGTTCGGGCAGAACGCCAAGACGCTGTCGCCACAGGATCGCCTCGAAATCGAGAAACGCTGGGGCATCCTTTTCCAGGACGGCGCGCTGTTCTCCTCGCTCACCGTATTGCAGAACATCCAGGTGCCGATGCGCGAGCATCTCCAGCTGCCGCAGGCGATGATGGACGATCTTGCCTTCCTCAAGCTCGCCATGGTCGGACTTCCGCCCAACGCCGCCCATAAATTTCCCTCGGAGCTCTCGGGCGGCATGCGCAAGCGGGCAGGGCTCGCCCGCGCGCTCGCCCTCGATCCCGAGATCGTCTTTCTTGATGAGCCCACGGCAGGGCTCGATCCGATCGGCGCCACGGATTTCGACCACCTGATTCGCAAGCTGCAACAGACACTTGGCCTAACGGTCTATATGGTCACCCACGATCTTGATACGATCTTCACGGTGTGCGACAGGGTGGCCGTGCTGGCCGACAAGAAGATCGTGCGGACGGGGTCGCCGGCCGAGCTGCAGCGCCATCCCAACCACCCGTGGATCAAGGAATATTTCTGCGGCGAGCGGGCGCGCGCGGCGACGCCGGGCGAACGGCCGAGAATCCCCGCCTGATGCGTGTTTGGAGTCCTAAGGAACCGATTTGATGGAAACCAAAGCCAACTACCTGATGATCGGGGGGTTCGTGCTCGGCGTGCTGACGCTCGCCTTCATCTTCATTTTCTGGATGAGCAATTTCGCCGGAGGCGGCAAGCGCTACTACATCGTCTTCGAGAGTTCGGTGGCGGGGCTCACCACCGGCTCGAGCGTCGGCTTCAACGGCATCAAAGTCGGCGAGGTCCAGTCCTTCGCCCTCGATCCTCAGGATGCGCGCAAGGTTCAGGTTCTAATCAGCGTGCGCGATGACACACCGGTGCGCGAGAATTCCCACGCTTCCATCCAGTCGGCGGGCCTTACCGGCGGCAGCGGCGTGCAGGTCACGCCTGGCTCGCCCGATTCACCGTTCCTGGTCGCCACCGCCGAGAATCCCATTCCCGCCATACAGGCCGATTCCGGCTCGGGCCAAGGCGTCTTCGAAGCGGGGTCGGCGGCGCTGAATAACGCGAATGTCTTCATTTCCAAGCTGAATGCGCTGCTCGACCAAAACGAGGCGGCCATCAATACGACCATGACCAATGTCGAGCAGTTCACCACCATGCTCGCCGCGAAGAAGGAAGATATCGGCCAGACCATCACCGACGTGAAAGACGGCGCCCAATCCTTCAAGACGTTGTCGAGCAAGCTCGAAGTATCGCTCGGGGATAACATGGACGGGCTGACCCGCCAGGCCCGGGATAGCCTTCAGGAGTTCGGCAACTTCATGCGGGAGGGACGCCGTACGGCGGTCACTCTGAACCGAATTCTGGAGAAGCTGGAGGCTGATCCAAAGGGTTTTTTGCTTGGTGGAAACCAGGTCCCGGAATACACTCCGAAAGGTCAATAGCGCACTTCCGAGGGCCAACAGGGAGTGTCTCCTAACAGGGGGCGATCGATCATGTCGCGATCTGCGCCAACGCTGGCAACAGGCGTGTTGTGCCTGGGGCTGATGGGTTGTGCCCTTGCGGCTAGCACTAAGCCGCCGACCACCTATGATCTCGTCGCACCGCGCTCGTTCTCCGCCGCGCCGCGGCCGGCGCCGTGGCAGCTGGTGGTCTACGAGCCGACCGCCGTGCATGCGCTGGAGACCGACCGTCTCATGGTGCGCCCGCGGGCCGATCAGGTCTCCTACTACAAGGGAATTGCCTGGAGCGACCGGCTGCCGCGCCTCGTCCAGGCGCGCCTCATCGAGACCTTCCAGAATTCCGGAGCGGTTAAGGCCGTGAGCGCCTCGGTCGGCCAATACGCTCTGGTCACCGATCTGCGCGCCTTCCAGATCGATGTCTCGAGCGGCAAGGCTGTCGCCGAGATCGAGATCTTCGCCAAGCTGGTCAATACGAGCACCGGCAAGGTGGTGTCGACCAAGGGCTTCAGCGCGCGGGTGCCGGCCTCGACCGATGCTCCGGGCGACGCCATCGCCGCCCTGAACCAGGCCTTCACCGAGGTGCTGCAAGACACCACCACCTGGGTCGCTTCCCGCCGCGCCTAGCCAGCGAGCTACTTACGTCTCCTGTCATCGCCCGGCTTGACCGGGCGATCCAGTAACCCCTTCAATCGAAAATTGTCCGAGACCTGAGGTACTGGATGCCCGCCTTCGCGGGCATGACACCGAGACTTACATCAGGGGAGTCACACCCCAAAAACTAAGCGGCCCCCGCCTCCTTTTCAGGGGAGGGCGGGGGCCGAGGCTTTTGGGGGAGCCTTTAGCTCGTGATTAGCGGAGCCGTCCGCTCTAGGACTAACGGAGCCGTCCGCTCGCATGGGCGAGCAGGAGATAGACGCGTCCCGACTCCGAGGTCAGGTAGTTCTGCAGCATGCGCCCGTCGGGATCGGACTGCTCGGCCTCGCCAAGCAGCCGCTCGAAATCGCCGATATAGCGATCGACGGTCATGCGGAAATCGGCCTCGCGATCGTAGCGGCGGGTGATCTCGTCGAAGGTCGTCTGTCCCTCGATGCTGTAGATATGGCGACCGAGCACGCCGCGCTCTCCGGCCCTGAAGCGCTGCCAGACGTCGGCGGCGGTGCGGTAGTCGATGGCGCGGGCAATCTCGTCGAGACGCAGCTGGCCGCCGCCTTGCGCCGGAGCCGCCGCGCGCGAGCCGAAGCCCTGGCCGCTGCTCGCATAGCCCTGATCGGGCTCGGGCGCGCGGGGAACCATATCGCCCACGGACCAAGGCGTGCCCGCTGGCGCCTGCCCGCGCGGAGCATAGGAAGCGCCGGTCAGCTGCTGGGCGAGACCGCCCGCGACGTGGCCGATATCGCTCCCATCGGGCCCGGCGACCGGGCGTCCTCTGGCGTCGAAGCGCGGGAGCGGGCCGAGATCGAATTGGCCGGGCGCCGGCCGCAAATCGTCGCTTCTCGGGGCGAAGGATTGCGGGCTCGGCTGGAGCGGCGGCTGTTGGTAGGGGACTGGAGCGGGCGCTTGCGCGGTCGCCGCCCGCGTCAGCACGGGCGTGATCGCCTCGATCTCGCGGAGCTGCTCGGACAGCGCCTTGCGGATGGCCGCGGTGGCTTGCGCGGTCTGCTCGGGCAGGCCTTCCATCCGCTTCTGCATCTCCTGACGCATGCTGTCGAGATCGCTCGCCGTCTTCTGCGCGGTCTCGCGCATGCCGCGCGAAGTGTTGTCGAACTGGCCGCGGATCTGCTCCAGCTGCCGTCCGATCTGGGTGATCACCGTCTCGAAGCTCGACTTGAGGTCGCCGACCGCGCGCTGGGTATGGGCTTGCGCCTCGTCGCGCAGGCGCTCGATCGAGGCCAGCGCCGCTTGCGCCTGACCGGACGTGTCGCGGGCCAGCGCGGTGCCGACTTGCTTCGCGCGGGCTTCCGCATTGGTCATGGCGTTGTCGACCACGCCCGCATAGGAGCGCATCATGTTGTCGAGGTCTTGCGCCTTGGTGTTGACCGTGTGCAGCAGCGCGATGATCGACTGGTGCCGGCCTTCCAGGATCGAGTCGATCTTGGTGTTCGACGAATCGAGCGCCTTGGCCGCGGTGAGGATGGCCTGACCCTGATTCTCGAAGCGCTGGGTGAGCCCGTGGATCTGGTCGAGCAGCCCGCGTGAGACCTCGCGCAGCGTCTGCGTTTGGCTGGTGAGGACGGAGACAGCCTCCTTGGACTGGGCGCCGACCTGGTTTGCGGTCTGCTGCATCATCGCCGAGTTGTTGGCGAGCACCTGATTGAGTTGTGCGGTCTGCTTGCCGAAGGTCTCCGCCGTGGCCCGGGCGTGCTCGCCGAGCATCCTATCGGTCTCCACCGCGCGCTGGTTGAAGGTGAGGTCGATCGTTTTCAGCCGCTCGGCGAGAGCGATGATGACCGCCTGCGCGCGCTCGGTCATGGTCTTGTCGAGGCTCGCGGTCTGCTGGCTGATGGCGGTCTCGAGCGCCTTCACGCGCTGGAACAGCGAGTTGCTGAAGCTGTCCGACCGCTCGGCGAGCGTCTTGTCGAGCGCGATCGCGCCCTGATTGATCGCCGTGATGAATTGGGCCGTGCGGTCGTGCAGCGACTTGTCCATGGCCGCGGCCCGCTGATCGACGGCCTCGGTGAATGCGCCCGCGCGCGTCACCAGCGCCCGGTCGAGGAGTGCGGCCTTTTGATCGATCATCGCATTGAACTGGCCGGTACGGTCGGCGAGCGTTCTGTCGAGCATCTGCGCGCCGCTTCCGATCGAGGTGGAAAGCGCGTTGGTCCGCTCCTGGAGCGTCTTCTCGAGCACCACGGCGCCTTGCGAGACCAGCGTGGTGAAGGCCTCGGTGCGGTCCTTCAGCGTCTTGTCGAGCGCCTGCGCGCCCTGGCCGACAGCGACCGTCAGCGCGTCGGTCCGCTGTTTCAAGGTGTTGTCGAGCAACACGGCGCCCTGAGAGAGCAGGGCGGTGAAGCCCTCGGTGCGGGTCTTC
>JALHTP010000152.1 GCA_022865725.1 Methyloceanibacter sp.
GCTATTCATGGCAAGGCACGGCCAAGCGCCATAGCGTTTGCCCGATAGCCAACTCCACAAAAGCGAGGGGGAATATGCGCGTTGTGGTCGGTTCGGAAAGTTCGAGGGATCAGCGGCCGAGCGAGATCGATCGTCATCTCCAGATGCTGTCGCGCTTTGTCGAGCGCGCCAAAGCCGAAGGTTCGTTCTCCCTTACCATGATCCTGCGCTCGGCCAGCTCAGGCCCGGCCAAAGCCCTTGTCGGCCTGAAGGACGAGCTTCAGCACGCGGGCGTGAGCGCCAAGGTGATCCTCGCCAAGCTCGAGCCCGAGGACGAGCTCAGACAGTTTTTCGCGAGCCTTTCCGGGCTTGCCCCGCGCGAGCCCGCGCCCTTGCTCATCCGCTGGGCGCGCAATCCACGCCTGCTCGATGCGCATGAGCAAGTGACCTATGGCGAGACGATGTGCTGGTCGGGCGACGCCATGCGCCGCGACGCCGACAAGCGCAACGCGCTGACCCTGTTCGACGAGGAGGCTCCGGACACGGTGCGGCTCGGCCGGCTCGCCTTCGAGGCGCTCTGGGCGGCATCCGCGCTCGTCCCCGAGCGGCGCCTGACGGGCCCCGCAACGGCGCGTCCTTCCGGCGCCTATCAGCTGTCGCAAGACACCCCGGTCGCGGCGCTTCGCCCAAGCCTGCAAGGCTGGCCGCTCGTCCGCCATTAGCACTCCATGATAGAGTAGGCTCCGAAGCCGCGCACAAACACGCGCGGTTGGATGGCGGAGTTTGCGTTGTGGACGACAAGGACCAGCTTCTCCCGCTCTGCTTCGTGCTGATGCCGTTCGGCAAGAAGATGGATGCGGCCGGCCGCGTCACCAATTTCGATTCCGTCTACACCAAGATCATCGCGCCGGCGGTCAGCCAAGCCGGGCTGGAGCCGATCCGCGCCGACGAAGAGAAGATCGGCGGCACCATCCATAAGCCGATGTTCGAGCGGCTGATGCTCTGCCAATACGCCGTGGCCGACATCACCGGCGCCAATCCCAATGTGTTCTACGAGCTCGGCATCCGCCACGCGATGCGGCCGCGCAGCACCGTGATCGTGTTCGGCGAGGGCACGGTGCTTCCCTTCGACATCGCGCTGGTGCGCGGCATCGCCTACAAGACCGACGGCGCCGGCGAGCCGGTCGACGCGGCGACGACGCTGGGGCAGATCGCGGGTCAACTCCAGGCGGCGCGCGGCAACCCGCATGACGACAGCCCCATCTTCCAACTGGTCGAAGGCGTGCCGCGCTGGGAGATCGACCACAGCAAGACCGACCTGTTCCGCGCGGCCGCCGACTATTCCAAGCGCTACAAGGACCGCTTGCGCGCGGCGGTGCGCGATGGAGCCAACGCCGTCAATCGGGTCGCCGACGAGCCGGCGCTCGCCAATCTGCTCGAAGTCGAGAGCGGCGTCGTGGTCGATCTCTTTCTCTCCCTCCGCGACGTGAAGGCCTACGCCGCCATGATCGCGCTCTACGAGCGCATGCCGCAGCCGCTGCAACGCGCCAAGATGATGCGCGAGCAGTTTGGCTTCGCGCTCAACCGCGAAGGCCGCTTCGCGGAGGCCGAAAACGTGCTGACCAAAATCATCGCCGAGTTCGGTCCATCGAGCGAGACCAACGGGCTGTTGGGGCGCATCTACAAGGACCGTTGGGATCTCGCCAAGAAGGAGGGTCTGCCGGAGGCGCGCGCGCTGCTTAAGAGCGCCGTCGATACCTATCTCGCCGGCTTCGAGGCGAATTGGCGCGATGCCTATCCCGGCGTCAACGCGGTGACGCTGATGGAGATGATGCCGAAACCCGACCCGCGTCAGGTCGAGATCTTGCCCGTGGTACGCTATTCCGCCGCCCGCAAGGCGGCCAAGGCGCCCGACTATTGGGACCACGCCACACTGCTCGAGCTTGCCGTGCTTGCCCGCGACGCCGACGCCGCCGACGAGAAGCTCGGCGAGGCGCTCGCGGTGGCGCGCGCTGCATGGGAGCTGCAAACGACGGCGCGCAATCTCGGGCTGATCCGCGATATGCGCCAAGCCCGAGGCGAGGAGACGGCCTGGATCAAGCAGCTCGAGGACACGCTGAACGAGCGCGGGCGCCGCCTCGAAGGTGACAAAACCTTAAGCTGAAAACGCTTCCTGACATCTGAATCTATGGGTAATCTTGCCGTTCGGCAGCGATCTCGCGCTTGGCTAGGTGGGGCCAGGCTCGCGCTTCCAGCACGAAACAGAACCATTTGGGAGGGTAGTCGTGAACCGGCGTGAGTTCCTGACGTCTACCGCCTGCGCCTGCTTGGCAACCGCCACCGCGAAAGTCGATCCGCTCTTTGCGGAGGACGCGCCGGCCGCGGCGCCGGCCATACCAAAGAGGCTTTATCGATGCGGGACGCCGCCACCCACCCCGGCGGCGAGAATCCAGGCCACCCGCGTGATCACCGCGCTCCGCTCCCACCGCATGAATTTCCGCGGGAAGACGGTCGTGCCGATCCGCTTCCATGTCATCCACGACGGACAGCAAGGGCTTCTCCCGGATCGCCAGCTCAAGGCGCAAGTCGCCATGCTGAACACGATCTACGCGCCTACCGGCGTCGAATTCAAAACCATCGAGGTCGACCTGCACGAGAACGCCGCGTGGTTCCGCCACGAATACGGCACCGACCAAGAAACGGAAATGAAGACCGCGCTCGGCAAGGACCCGTCCGGCTGCCTCAACATCTACACCTGCGAGCCCGGCGGCGGACTTCTCGGCTATGCCACCTTTCCTTGGTGGCTCAAGGACACGCCGGCGCTCGACGGCGTCGTTCTGCACCATGCGAGCTTCCCGAACTCCCCCAGGCCCTGGGTGCAGCAGCCTTGGCCGTTCGATCTCGGCATGACGGCCGTGCATGAGATCGGCCATTGGTGCGGCCTCTACCACACGTTCCAGGGCGGCTGCGACGCGCCGGGCGACGATTTGGAGGATACGCCGTTCGAGATGGGGCCCGCGGCGGGCTGTCCGATCGATCAGCCGTCGGCATGCCCCGGCGAGAGCCGGTTCGACCCCGTCGAGAACTACATGGACTATTCCGACGATGCCTGCATGAAGCATTTCACCCCCCAACAGCTCCAGCGCATCAGGGACATGGTCGGCTACTATCGCTTTGAATTGAACCCGCAGACGAGCCGCTCCTCGCTGCTCGAGCAAGTCCGCAAAAGCGTCGAGTGAGATATCTTCTCGTCCTGCTCGCATGCGGCGCCGCTTGCCTGAGCGCCAGTCCTGCGCTTGCCTTCAAGAATATCGAAGGCTGCGACATCGTCGCGTTCGCCTCGCCATCGTCGCCGATCGCCATCGCGCCGGAGCGCTGGCAGGCTTATGCGCAAGCGGCCGCGTCCTTGCTCGAAAATCCGCCGAGCGCGGCGGCGAACGATTGGCGCGGCCTCGCCCTAAGTCTGTTCGGCCTACAGAAAGACCTGCTCGCGCCCGACAAGGGCTCCAAGGCCTATCGGGACTATCTCGCCAGCGACAGCTGCCGCGTGCTCGTCAAGCTGAATGGCGGCTCGGTCGAGGCCCTGCTTAACGAGGTGGGACAATCGACCTCGGGCAACGCCATGGCGGCGTTGCGGCACCTCATCGATGCCGCCCGCAAGCAGATGGACAATCTCGACCGCGCGGCGCGCTTCCGCTCGAGCCAGGACCGAAAATTATCGCTTGCCGCCTATAATTGCTTCGTCGCCAGCGCGATCGTGGCCCTCCTTCCGCCCGAGCGGCAACAAACCATCACGCTCGCGGATTTCGGGGAGACCGTGACCTGCAAGGACGCCGGTAGGACGGAGCAGGCCGTGCTGCTCGAGCGGCCTGGGCGGACCGCTGCTAGCGCAAGCCGGCGCTAGCGGTCTTTGCCGACCTCGATATCGATGCCCTTGTCCTTGCTGATCTCGCCGGAGAAGCCCGGCACGTCGATCCTCACCACGTCCCGGTGCTGCCTCTGATAGAGCATGTAGCCCAGCACGCCGAGGCCCACGACCGCGATCCCGAGCAAAAAGGCGAGCATCGGACTTATGCTTCTGCCTGCCATCACATTCCTCCTAGGTTGTTGAGTTCCCTGACGAACGCCTTGGTAGGCGCGGTGTTCCCCGACTCGACAGACGCAACTTTAGGTTCTGCTTGACGCAGGTCAAGGTCGGGGACCAGGATCGGTCCAGAAGAGCAAAAAGCGGCCTTTACGTCCAAGGGAGGACATCATGCTTCACCAGGTCATCGAGACCCTGAATGCACGGGTGGCTTTGCGCCCGCGCTACGATAATTTCATCGGCGGCAAATGGGTGGCGCCGGTCGACGGCAACTATTTCGACAATGTCAGCCCCATCACCGGCAAGTCGGTGTGTCAGGTCGCCCGCTCGCAAGCGGCCGACATCGAGCTTGCGCTCGACGCCGCGCATAAGGCGAAGGACGCCTGGGGCAAAACCTCGCCCGCTTCGCGCTCCGCCATCCTCAACAAGATCGCCGACCGCATGGAAGAGAACCTCAAGGTGCTCGCCACGGTCGAGACCATCGACAACGGCAAACCGATCCGCGAGACGACCTTCGCCGACATTCCGCTGGCCATCGACCATTTCCGTTATTTCGCATCTTGCGTGCGCGCGCAGGAAGGCGCGCTGTCGGAGATCGATCACGACACCATCGCCTATCATTTTCACGAGCCGCTCGGCGTGGTCGCCCAGATCATCCCGTGGAACTTCCCGATCCTGATGGCGGTGTGGAAGCTCGCGCCCGCTCTTGCCGCCGGCAATTGCGTGGTGCTGAAGCCTGCCGAGCAGACGCCCATGTCGATCATGGTGCTCATGGACCTGATCGGCGATCTCCTGCCGCCTGGCGTGCTCAACGTGGTCAATGGTTTCGGGGTCGAGGCCGGCAAGCCGCTCGCCCAGAACAAGCGCATCGCCAAGGTGGCCTTCACCGGCGAGACCACGACGGGCCGGCTCATCATGCAATATGCGAGCGAGAATTTGATCCCGGTCACGCTCGAGCTCGGCGGCAAGTCGCCCAACATCTTCTTCGCCGACGTGATGGCCGAGGACGACGCCTTCCTCGACAAGGCGCTCGAAGGCTTCACCATGTTCGCGCTGAACCAGGGCGAGGTCTGCACCTGCCCCTCGCGCGCGCTGGTGCA
>JALHTP010000016.1 GCA_022865725.1 Methyloceanibacter sp.
GGCGGCCGCGATAACGGCCCGATTTGAGATCGATGTGATGCGGCCGGCGAAGCTCGCCTGAATCCTTGTCCTCGACATAAGTGGGCGCCGACAACGCGTCGTGGGACCGCCTGTTGCCGCGCTTCATGCGCGAGGTTTTTCGTTTGGGAACGGCCATGGTGCAAATCCTATCAGCGGCCCCCCGAGGGAGCCTTCGAGCCCGCCCTTATAGGGGCAATCCTGACTGCTGGCCAGGGGCGGATCGCGAGAAAAGGGCGCTTCATCGCTGAGGCAAGACGCACCCCGCGCGCTGACCGATCACGGGCATGCGGCGCTCGACCGCCCTTGCGACGAGAAGCATGTGCCGGCTCGGCTTCGCCGGATTGCGCCAGCGGGGATTTGGCAGCGCCACAGCCAGCAGCACGGCCTCGTGGCGGGTGAGGTCGGCTGCGGGCTTATGGAAATAGTACCGGCTGGCGGCCTCGGCCCCGAAAATGCCCGGCCCGAATTGGGCGACGTTGAGATAGACCTCGATCATCCGTTGTTTCGGCCAAATGAACGACATCACATAGGCAAGCGGCATTTCCAGCGCCTTGCGCACATAGCTCCGCCCGTTCCACAGATAGAGGTTCTTGGCCGTCTGCATCGGGATCGTGCTCGCGCCCCGAAAAGCGCCGAGACCGCCGCCTTCCTTGACCGCGTCTCTGACCGCGCCCCAGTCGACGCCCCAATGCACGCAGAAGCGGCCGTCCTCGCTCGCGATCACCGCCAAGGGAAGCTGCGGCGAGATGTCTTCGAGCGGCACCCAATCGCGGCGGAGCGTGTTGCCTTTCAGCTTCTCCACCAGCATCACCGGCGTGATCGGTGGATTGACGAAGCGGAAGACGACGATGGAGAAGAGGACGATTGCCGCCAGGAAAATCAGAAAGCGCGCGGCGCGCCTGAGCCAAGGATGCCTATGACGTCGCCTGCTGCGTTTCCGTGTCCGCTCGCCTGAGACCGCTTGAATCGCCATAAGCCGCCTTTTACCTCCCGGTTGCCGCCTTGAGCAACGTCGTATTAGGGTAAGGATTACTCAGGATTTGCGGCAAAGAGCCGCTGTTTTTCGCACTTTCCCCAAGATGACCTTTCACACACAGCTCGAACGCGTCGCCTGCGCCGTCGAGGAACGGCTCGACCGGCTGCTTGCCCAAGACCCGGTCCAAGAGCGCGGCCCCTCCCCCGGAGGAGCCGAGCTTGGCCAGGCCATGCGCTATGCGGCGCTGGGGGGCGGCAAGCGGTTGCGGCCCTTTCTTCTCATCGAATCGGCGCGTTTGTTTGGCGTTGCGGAGAAAGATGCGCTTCAAGCGGCTTGCGCGCTCGAATGCGTGCATTGCTACTCTCTGGTGCACGACGATCTACCGGCCATGGACGATGACGCCGTGCGCCGCGGCCGTCCCACGCTCCATATCGCCTTCGGCGAGCCGACCGCCATCCTTGCCGGCGACGCGCTGCTGACGCTTGCCTTCGAGATTCTGAGCGACACTCAGACCCATCCCGATCCCGCCATTCGCGCCGAGCTTGTCCTCAATCTTGCCAGGGCCGGCGGATGGCACGGCATGGCGCTCGGCCAGGCGCTCGATCTCAGCCCCGAGCGGCGAGGCTTCAGCGCGGGCGACGTGGCGAAGATGCAGGCGCTCAAGACCGGCGCCCTGTTCCGCTTCGCCTGCGAGGCGGGAGCGGTGCTCGGACGCTCTTCCCCTTCCGAACGTGCCGCCTTGGTCGGCTATGCGTCGTCCTTCGGGCAGGCCTTCCAGCTCGCCGACGATCTGCTCGACGCGCAAGGCGACGCCAGCGCGCTCGGCAAAGCCGTGTCCAAGGACGCCGCGCGCGGCAAGGCCACCCTTGTGGCGCTGCTCGGAGTGGACGCGGCGAAGAAAAGGCTCGGCGCGCTGCTGGAAGAGGCGGAGGCCGCGCTTGCACCCTTCGGCGACAGGGCTATCACTTTGCTTGAGACGGTGCGATTCGCCGCCAACCGCACACGCTGACGAGGAGATGTGATGGCACCGCGCGGGCAAGCCACCAAGCCGCGAGAGAACAATGAATCGCCATGGGCGGCGCTCGCCAGGCATCTCTACGCGCAATGGCGGTTCCTTGACGCGCTGGCCGTCGGTGTCGCCGTAGCGCTCGTCGTGCCGCTTGAGGACGCGGTCCCGCGCGTCCTCGCCGGATGGAACGCGGGCGGCCTGGTCTATCTCGTGCTGGTCGGTATCAAGATGTGGCAAGCCGAGGTCGAAGGCATCAAGCGCGAGGCGAGCATCGAACGGGAGAGTCGTATCGTTGTCCTCGTCGTCGTCATCTTCGGCTCGATCTTCACCATGCTCGCGCTGTTCGTCCAGCTCATGGCGATCAAAAGCGAGCAGGGCATCGACCGCACCCTCAGCATAGGTCTGTCGGTCTTTACTATCATCCTGTCATGGCTTCTGATCCACACGGTGTTCGCGGTCTACTACGCGCACGAGTTCCACAGCGAAGCTAAAGGCGGGTCGCGCGGCCAGGGCGGCGGGCTGAAATTCCCCGACGACAGCACGCCCGACTATCTCGACTTTCTCTATTTCTCGTTCGTGGTGGGGACGACGGCGCAGACCTCTGACGTCGAAGTCTGCTCGCGCGCCATGCGCCGCGTGGTGATGCTGCACGGCATCTTGTCGTTCTTCTTCAACACGGCGGTGATCGCCCTCGCCGTCAATCTCGCCGCGCAGCTCGTGCAGGGCTGAAGCCCGCTACTTCGCGCAAGTCTTTGCCGGCGCGGGGTTCAGCAGGAACAGCGCATGCTCGGGGTTCTGCGGCGACAGCACGGTGAAGGCGCTGAGATCGACCCCCGGCACCAGCGCCAGATGCTCATCCTCGGCGTGGAACGCGAGCTTCATGGTCTTGCCCGCGCGCTCGAGCGAGAACCTCCCGATGAAGAATCCGTCCGTGAAGCAGGAGAGCGTCTCGCCTGACACGACACAGCGCGCGCCGTCGAGATTCGAATAGGTGTCCGGCTTATCGCGCATCAGCGCAGTGAGCTTGGCGAGATAGCTGCGAGGCGCATTGTCGCTCGCCGACCCGCGCGCGGCGATCGAGAGCGTCAGCGCCGCGACCTTCTGGCCGGGGTGCTTGGCAAGATGCACGGCGTCATAGACGCGGCTCCAGCATCCGAGCCACGGATCGGGGGCTTCCGCGGCCGGTTCGTCCTGAGCCAGAGCGGCGGGGCAAGCGACAAGAAGAGCCAAAACCGCAAGCCACGCTAACCGCATTTCCCTACTCCGCCTCGTTCCGCCCAATGGCGCCTTCGTCAATTCGTCGCTCGATATAGTCGAGCCTCTTCCAATACTTCATATTTAATCTTCAACCATGCTATTCTTCATCTTCAACCGTGCTATTTTCGCGCTCCGCCGGGAGGAAGCAACGATGCCACGTCGACGTATTCTACCTGCCCTCGGCCGTCGCGCGAGCATGATGATGCTGCTTTCGACGTTAGCCGGAAGCATGATCGGCGGCGCGAGTTTCGCACAAACACCGGAGGTTGATGCGCTCAAGGACGCCACCGCGCAAGCCGCCCAATTCCTGAGCTCGCTGCACTCCCATCTCCTCGTTTACGACCGCGTTTTGCAGATGCAGGTGGCGCGCGGCGCGCTGGCCAGCGAGCAGGCCGCCGCACTGTTACAGCAGCGTGCTGAGGACTTGGCGAAAGGTGCTGTGACCGCGGACGCTCAGGCGGAAGAGGAACGACAGGAAGCGAGCGTGTTCTTCGACGCGATCGAGCAGGCCGCGGCCAACGCGCCGGATTGGCCGAGCGCTCAGCCGCCTGACTACTACAGCGCGCTGGTCTCGGTCATTCTCGAGCGCGTGCGCGCCGAGTATGCAGCGGCGTCAGCGGAGGGCAAGGACACCTCTGAGTCGCTCGATGACGCCTATCGGGCTCTGGCGCTCACGCGCGGAGAGGAGACTCCATCCGCCAGTCCCTTCGCCGATCCCGACGCCCGCATCTTTGCCGCGGTCGATGTTCCAGAGTCCGCTGCACCGCCCGTCGATGTTCCCGACGCGGCCGCTACGCCGCCCGACGCGGCTCTGCCGGGCCACTTGGAGTTTGGCGTGGATCGTCCGGGACAGGACTTGGCCTCGTTCGACCTAGAAGAGGGAGACTCGCCGATCGATTGCGAGAGCCTCTGCGACCAGAGTGCGGACTGCCGCGCATTCACTTTTGTCCAGACCGGCGTACAGGGCCCCAACCCGCGATGCTGGCTGAAGAACGCCGTCCCCAACCCACAGCAAGACGCCTGCTGTGTCTCTGGGGTGAAGGCCGCGAGGGAATAGCCGCGATGCAAAACACGACGAGGCAACGATGAGCATCTGTAGCCGCCGAACCCGACATGTTCTGTGTTTCGTGCTTGTGCTGATCGCTGCGCAAACATGGCCGGGCTCGGCGAACGCGCTCGATAGGCTCCTAAGCCTGGGACTCATCCCGCTCAAACCAAAAATCAATCAATTCTGCGAGCAGGCCAAACAAGCTACTGACGTAAGCCATCTGCAAACCATGCTCCAGTCCCTGACGAGCGATTTGGCAAAAGCCCAAGCCGACTACGAAGCTGCAACCAAAGCGGCAGAGGGCGCTAACCTTCAATGGCAGGCAAGTTTGGAGGTGCAGAAGAACAACCAGGCGAACGTAGATCACTTGAGGGTGCTGACGAAATCGACTCTCCTGATTCCGGAGGAGAAGCAGCAACTGAGCACCTGGTTACGGCAGAGAGAGGACTTGCTCGTCAGATTAACGACGATGACCGGCATCTGGGAAAGCGCCAAGAGCCAGCTGCATATGGCAACCTACAAGAAGGAAGCCGCAAGAAATGCGTTCGGCCAAA